>CANGJE010000032.1 GCA_947454305.1 Oxalobacteraceae bacterium | reverse complement strand
GTATTAACCGTGATCGCCGACCATCCGGTCAATCGAGTAGCAGAACTCTTGCCGTGGAATTTACAGCTCGACGCTAACTAGCAAAAGGCTTCGATTAAGTCACGACGGTGTTTACCGGACGGTTACAAATACTGCGACTGCAACTTGGTATCAAGGGATGGTGCCTGGCCTGCATGTCATGCCGCTCATGCAACAGGGTAGCGGATCAACTCTAGTTCGTTGGGCTCCGCAGACATATTTCAATCCCCACAGACATTACGGTGGCGAAGAAATATTCGTTGTTGATGGTGTGTTTGAAGATGAGCATGGACGCTACCAAGCCGGCTCATGGATTAGAAGCCCTCACATGAGCTCACACCAACCCTTCAGCAAAGAAGGCTGCACCATCTTTGTTAAGACGGGACATCTACTCGGTTAATTGAAATAGTAAACGTTTCGATCGACCTCAACGGACCGCTGATATGCACGCAAACACCTGAATCCACTGATCGATACGAAAGCAAGAAGACTGTAAGTGCAAGCTTTTAGACTAGATGAAGTTCAACTCGTTTACCTAAAGCAGCCGCATATTTTCTTAGGGTGCTAAGGCTTGGAGAATGTTTTCCGGTGGCCAAAGCATTCTCTAACCTTGCAATTGCTGGCGCTTGTGTTCCCATGCGTTTAGCAATTTGAGCTTGAGTTAGACCAGCTTCTTTTCTTGCCGCAAGAATCTGATCTAAAATCGCGAATTCTTCACGATTGAGTTTACTTACCTCAGCTTTAACAGCTGGTTTCTTGAGCATTTTACTGACCATTTGTTTATGGGTCAGGGGCTTGGTAATTTTTTTTGCCGTAGCTTTCATCTCTTTAACTCCTTCATGCGTTTCTTAGCAAGTTTTAATTCTTTCTCTGGCGTCTTCTGAGTTTTCTTAATAAAGCTGTGGAGGATAATAATTTCTTGTCCTACCATCGTACAAAAGAAAACTCTCGCTATACCTTCGGCGCCCTTTAGTCGTAATTCAAATAGTCCGCCACCAAAAGCATCCGTATGTGGCAAACCTAAATTCGGGCCATATTCAATCATGCGGTCGGTCAAAGCTATGTACCGAGCTTGCAGTGTTACAGGAAAATTCAAGATGTCTTCTTGAACTTCTCGACTGTAATAAGAAATGGAATAGGCCATCCGAGCACGATAACAAATTTGTTATTATCGAACAAGAGAAAATCACCTCATAAAATAGTGAAATATAGAATTAGACATCCTCAGCCCGGTTTGGCTCCGCCCCAAACGCTTAGCGATCGTCATTCTCCCCGCACACAGAAAGCTGTGCTTTTCATTTATTTATTGGCAAAATACGAAGAAACGGCATTCCCTGCTGATCTCGCATCAGTGCCACTTTTTCAGATGCCCCGCTGAATGACCTTAAACAAAATCACCGAAGCACTGACCATCCTTAGCTATAGGCTAGCGACCTACACCGTCAATAACCTGATTGATGATCCTGCGCTATTAGCGTTGATTTTCTGTTGATTGGTTAGCTATATAAAAGCTTGTCGCTTTCTGCTAGGACGCTATTTCAGGCTTCTAGGGCCCATCCCCCGAGCAATCTAAAACCACGATACCCACGCCCACAGAGAGATATTGTATAAATTTATCAATTCCATTAAATCAATCGACTTGATCTATTGATCGGTCGGGCTCACTATCTGCTCATCGAGATTTAAACGGGAGCCTGAAATGAGCCGCTGGATCAATACCTACTCTTTCACCATCAAAAAAACCGCATCCTATTACGTCACCAACATCACTGTGGCGGCAATGGTTGTCTATAACGTCACGGGCGATCTAATCATTGCTGTGACTTTGAGTTTGTGGGAACCAACCGTGCAGGCGGCCGTTTATTTTTTTCAAGAGCGATTGTGGCAATCGATTGCCCTAACTCAAAATCACACGGCTTCACAAGCTTAAGCTCATGCCGCCAGATGGTTTCTAATCGCATCCAATTTATATATTTCTTCGTTAGGAGGCTCACATGGCCAACAAAAAAAAGCACTCATTGAGTATCGACATCGGAATCTCCGACTCGAATCGAAAAAAAATTGCTGACGGCTTGTCAAACTTGCTAGCTGATAGCTATACGCTTTACATGATGACTCACAACTTTCACTGGAATGTCACCGGTCCACAATTCAATACCTTACACAACATGTTCATGACTCAGTACACAGAACAGTGGGCTGCATTGGATATCATCGCTGAGCGTATACGTGCATTAGGCTACCCATCGCCCGGAACCTATAGCGAATTTATTAAGCGCGCTTCAATCAAAGAAGTGCATGGCGTTCCCAAAGCGACCGATATGGTTCGCCATTTAGTTAAGGCACAAGAAGCTGCTGCACGAACCGCCAGAAAATTATTTCCCTTAGTCGATGGCGCTAATGATCAGCCTACTGCCGATGTGCTGAGTCAGCGCATTGACGTACATGAAAAAACAGCGTGGATGTTACGAAGTCTATTGGAAGAATAATTTGGAATACAATCTACAACGCTTCAACTTTTTTTCTGTTCACTAATTTCAAAAATACTCATGAAAAAAACTACTTATCTTTTTGCTCTGATCTCTTTGTGCTTGGCATGTGGCTCAAGTTTTGCAGCCGATCCTAAGCCGGCTGATGCTAAAGCTGCTGCGCCTGCTGCGGCCGCTCCTGCACCTGCGGCAACCCCAGCACCTGCTGCGGCTCCTGCAAAAGCTGCTGCCCCAGCACCTGCTGCCGCTGCGGCTGAAGAGCCTGCAGTTAAAAAATCAACCGCTTCGATTTGCCACGACAAATCCAGCCCTTCCTATAAGCAAACCAAAAAGTTTACCGAGTTTAAAACAATGGACGAATGTATTAAGAGTGGCGGGCGTCCACCAAAAGGGAAATAAGCGCTGAAGTTAACGTTGAATTTTGATGAGGTCTTGCGAGGGAAATAACACTTCTTGAGCGCGGCGACTAGAGTTCATCTCATTACGGCGTCAGTGTTTAGTAATGCGTTGGATAAGGGAAGTTTGCCCAGCAGTGGCACGCCTCCCTTTTTCACATCTACTTTTATTTATTTCAAACGAGCCGCAGTTTCACTGACACGTTTGCCAAACAATCGTGCGGTTTCTAAGTCACCTGGAAGCATTTCGTCTGGGCTTGAATCCGATGGCGATTGTGCCATCGCGCCACTGAATGAACCGACAAAGTTAATATCATTACGCTGCGCTGCTTTAGCGTTACTGGGCATCATGCCAGTACCGACCCAAACACCAGCGTGCTGCATAGCGAGCGTAAATAGGTAATGTAGGGTTGAGAGCTTATCGCCATTCATGGTTGCGCTGTTAGTAAAGCCAGCGAACAACTTATCTTTCCAACCTTGTGTGAACCATACCTTGGACGACGTATCAGCAAACTTCTTAAATTGCCAAGTAACGCTACCCATGTACGTCGGGCTACCCATGATGATCGCATCAGCTTTAGCTAAACCTTCCCACTGAGCGTTAGTCAGGTTACCTTCAGCATCGATAGCGTACAACGTAGCATTCGCACCCGCAGCAACAGCTTCTGCCATGCGTTTTGTGTGACCATAACCAGAGTGATAAACAACAGCAATATGAGACATAGAATTTCCTAGTAAATTTTAAACGCAACAGCTGTAATAGCGTAAAGCGACGGGAGTAAGCCAAGAATTAACGTTGGCCAAAAACTATCTTTTTTACGCTTTAGCTTTCGCCAGTTTACGCGATTTAAACTGCTCATCCCTTAATTGAAGGGTGATTTCTGCCTCTCGAATCCAAGCTGAATAATTCATGCTAATCAATATCATCTATTGAAGTTGAAAGTCTCTTTATAATACGAAGCACTTTCTCTGAATACGATAACCTAATGATTGATCACCTAGACCATCTTGTACTGACCACCGGCAATGAAGGTGATTGCATCGATTTCTATACGCGTGTATTGGGCATGCAACTAGAGTCGTTTTTAGCAGGTGAGCCAGCTGTAGAGCGCAAAGCATTTACGTTTGGAAATCAAAAAATTAACTTGCACATCAAAGGCAAAGAGTTCGAACCTAAGGCAGATTTACCTACTCCCGGCTCACTCGATCTGTGCTTTATTGCTGATCGCCCACTGAAAGACGTCATAGCCAAACTTGAAAAAGAACAGTGGCCAATTATTGAAGGCCCAGTTATACGCACCGGAGCCACATCGAAAATTAATTCGGTTTACCTACGTGATCCGGATAAAAATCTCATTGAGATTAGCGAAATTTTGTAATCCATAGATTTGAACTTTACTTAGCCTTCTTCACTTCAATCATTAGCTACTAACCTGATTAAGCATCTTATGCCCAGCACACAGCCATTATTGCCCCGTCAACGCGCCGTTTTAGATATTCCACTCAATCGCCACCTAGGGATTGTGTTTGATGGCAGCGTCGACGGCGTCGCTAAGTCGCATTTTCAAAGCACAGCTGAGCTGGCGACATTTGATGGGCAGTTGCATGGTGGTGCGTTATCTGTTTTGTTTGAAGTGGCTGCTTTTCTAGCCTTGGCTCCATTGCTGCAAGAGACTCAGCATGCCGTTACTCACGATTTACATGTCTCTCTTATGCGCCCGGTTCCAACTGGGGCTCGTTGCGATCTGGAAGCGCGTGTGGTGCGTTCTGGAAGAACACTGGCCTTTATTGAAGTCGGTGCTTATGTAGAAGGTAAGCAGGTGGCCTCAGCTCGAATTACTAAGTCGATTATTGCAATGGCTTAGGCGTGGGTAAGTTCTATGCTTTTTAATGCATAGATCGTCGACTCTGTATGAGGCCAATGTTCATCTCTGACGTAAGGTTCGACGCATAAAATTTTTCTATCATTTGCACCGACGTTCTCGCATTTCGAGCGAGTGTCAGCAAATCAATACCATTCCCATAGAGCAGCCTAAACATAATTGATGTATGCCTCAGGCTATATAGCGAGCGTTGCTGCCCCAGCGAGCCTTGCTTCATATCAGCCGCCTTTAGTACTTTGTTGAAATGCTGAGAAATCAAGCGGCCTGCAATTGCTCGGTCTTTGATGGTCGGTAAAAATAAATAATCATTCGGGCCTGCGAGATCGCTTTTCGCCATGTGAGCCTTCAGCCGCTCATACACCCTCACTGCAGGCCGTAGAGTGACAATTTGATTTTTGTGACGCTTAGTCTCGGGCAAGGTTAATCGAAGATATTCGTATTCACGACGTACGATTTCAACATGCTTGTGCTTGATATGAAAAATATCGCTAGGCCGCATGAAGCCATTCACCATAAATCGTATGACCCAGACGATTTCAATCGGAATCCCATCGGTCTTTGTATAGACGCCGCCCGCGGTATTGCGGTGAGTTACATCAGATGGTAGCGCCTGAATCGTAGCTAACTGTTTAGCCGCTACAACTAATTGCCGGTACTCGCTCACGGTAAAACCACCCCGTGGTACTGAAGTTTTTTTAACTTTAGGAAAATACGGAATTCGGTCTATCAAACTATGTGCGTAGGCATAGTTAAAAATCTTTTTAAGATCTTGCAAGTACTGAGCGACAGAGATAGAGGCCAATCCTTTAGCAATTAAGCGTTGATATAGCAAATGAATTTGCTCACCCGTTATCTCGCTAATTAATCGCGGCCCAAACGCGGGAAGAATCATCGAATTAAGACGATATTCAAAATTTCGCACCGACATCTTTGCTACTTCACCCGCAAATACGCGCGAGCGCTCCAGCTCGACCACTTGAGTCGCAACCTTCATAAAGGTCTGCCCAAGTGCGCCAGCGAGCGCTTCGTTAGTGATTAAGTGCGACTGCAAACCCATTATGTTTTTAAAACTTCCTATGTTTTCTTGCGTGAAATTTTTTGCGGCTTATCGAAAACCGTAACAGAAAAAGTTACCTTATGATTAATGTATGCTTATAGATTTTATTTGGTTAGTTAATAAATTACTAACTTTCTCTGGTTTAAAAAACCACCCCGAAGGGTGGTTTTTATTTGTTGCAGTTCTATTCAGGCTGGTACTAGACCAGCGAGAAATTAGAACGAGTGACGAATACCAACTGTGGTAACAGTAGTGGATCCGATATTTGCGCCATCGTAGAAACCAGGGTGAGTGTTGTCGCAACTACCCACATTTGTACCGCAGTCTGTGTAGCCAGCGTTAGTTGTGTAAACAGCTGAAGTGGTATTTTTAACGTTTTCTACGTTAGCAAAAAGCGAAGTGCGTTTTGACAAAGCGTATTTGGCATGGACTATGAAATCCTGGCCTTTAGCGTCGCTATTAGCAACTTTAGTTGTGTAGTAACCCATTCCAAACGACCAAGCATCGACTGGTACACTGAAGTTAACGCCCCAAGTATTTTTAGTCATATCTGCGAAGTTATCTTTTGCGTGCATATACATGCCGCCAATCTTCAAACTACCAAGATCATAACTGGTTCCAATTACTGTTGAGTCTACAGCTTCAGTAGCGCTTCCATTCCCTTTTACGCTAGAGTAGCCCGCACCAAGGCCAAAGGCACCTGCACCAAAACTACCTGTAATACCAGAAGCTGAGTTGGAGCCTGAATCACCAGCTACGCCGCCTGCACGGTAGAAAGCAGTTGCCTTTAAGCCACCGAAATCAGGAGTTGTATATGCAACTTGGTTTTTAACCCAAATTCCTGAAATATTGCTTGCGAAGAATGGGGTTACAAAGCCACCAATATTTGATCCGCCATCAGTTGAAGCAGAGTGTGGAGCAAGAACCAAAAACATAGGGTCAAGCCAGTTACCAATGGTTACGTCACCGAAACCGCCAGATAGCGTGAGCTTCAGACCAAGCGGGTTAAAAGCGCTACGGTCAATCAGGTTTTGAGCAGTGAAATTGATTTTGCTGCCACCGCCCAAATCTTCATTTGCCGAAACGATAATAAAGTTCGGGCTCATGTTGGCAGTAGCTAGGCGATTAACGCTGCCGCTGGTACCGTTATTGGTAACATCATATGCGTGGTTAGAGCTTTGGTAAGCGAAATCTAAATTTCCAGAAATCGTTACATCATCAGCCAAAGCAGCTGTCGAAGCGACCAGCGCGAGAGCGGCCAATGCGACTTGAGTTTTTTTCATTATCTAATCTCCAAAGTGTTGTAATGCTAAAGTTTCGCTTTCACTGTCCGAACGCAGAAACCGGCATTCGCAGTGAAATTGATGCTCCAAGACCAACGGATCGAGAAGTCAGCATGCATTGAAGCAAAACTTGAGTCCTGTAGCAAAAGTAATTTATTGATTAATGAGTCTTTTGATAATTTTTCGTCTCCCCATTACAACAGTATTTGAATAAATTATTACAATAACAACTTATGACCACTGTTCGATCACCGATTGATTCGTTTATAGGCGTTTTTGATAGTGCGCTCAGAGTGGTGAGCGGAGTCGCCGTCGCGCGTCGAAAAAGTCCGTCGAGCACACTTGCTCAAACGACGTTAAGCGAAGAAGAGCGCAAGCGCAGCGCAGGTCTGATGCGCGTAAATCATGTTGGTGAGGTCTGTGCTCAAGCCTTGTATGAAGCTCAGGCTTTGTTTGCTCGCGATGAGGTCACGCGAGCGCAATTTAAACAAGCGGGTGATGAAGAGCTAGATCATTTGGCGTGGACGGCTGAGCGCTTGCGTGAACTGAACGCGCGCCCCAGTGTGTTCAACCCTTTGTGGTACGCGGGTGCATTCGCCATGGGAGCAATAGCAGCGCGTGTTGGTGACCAACACAGTTTAGGGTTTGTGGTTGAGACAGAGCGTCAAGTTGAGGCGCATTTAAACGGGCATTTAAGTGATTTGCCAGCTGAAGACGCAAGATCGCGAGCAATAGTGACCCAAATGCGCGACGATGAAATAGAGCATGGTGATGCAGCAAAAAAACTTGGCGCAGCCGAATTGCCTCAAGCGGTGCGTATCGGCATGCGCGCTGTGTCAAAAGTAATGACCAGTACAGCGTATTACCTGTGAACTTCATCGTGCTATTTATCAGGCCCATTAGGCAGAAAATACAGTCTGGCTTTAGCCTATAGCGAAGGCGCTGCCTCTTGTAGGTCGTCAATGATCTCGAACGAATGAGTCAGCTCGGCAGTCTTTTCCATCATGATCGAGGCGGAGCAGTATTTTTCATGCGAGAGTTTGATGGCGCGTTCTACCAAGTTGGCTTTTAAATTACGTCCGCGCACAGTGAAGTGAAAGTGTATTTTGGTGAAGACTTTCGGGTCTTTTTCAGCGCGTTCAGATTTAAGAGTCACGTCGCAGCCACGTATGTCTTGGCCGCTCTTTCGCAGAATCACCACTACGTCATAGGCAGTACAGCCGCCGGTGCCCGCTAAAACTACTTCCATAGGGCGCGGGGCGAGATTGCGGCCGCCGCCGTCAGGCGCGCCATCCATGGTGACGAGGTGGCCGGAGCCGGTTTCTGCCACAAAGCTCATGCCGGACAAGCCGGTCCAACGTACGGTGCATTCCATGGTGCGATCTCTTGAATTAATTGGTTTGAATCAGCGGCAAGGCCTCACATGGCCCGAAAGACCGCTATTTTATTGGGATTAGGTCAATATGATGCGAAATTTCAGTTGGCGGCCAACAGGTAAGCTTGCTTATCAAAAAAGAATGGGCTAACCGCAAGGGTTTTATCCCCGCCTTTATTATGGAAATCCTTCGCCTCTAAGTGGTAAGTCAATTGACGCCAAGTCATTGAAAACATTATAATCTTCGGTTCTCCAGTTTTGCTCAGGGAGAAAACACACAATAAGGTTGCGTCTGCGAACAGGGTGTTATTTCGCAGAACCACCATCAGAGCATTATTCTTTTTAGGATTCATCATGAAAACCTTTTCCGCTAAAGGACACGAAGTCCAGCGCGACTGGTTTGTGATTGACGCAACGGACAAAGTCCTCGGACGTGTCGCCAGCGAAGTGGCGCGCCGACTGCGTGGTAAACACAAGCCTGAGTTCACACCGCACGTTGATACTGGCGATTACATTGTTGTAGTCAATGCCGACAAACTACGTGTAACGGGCGCTAAGTCGCTCGACAAAAAGTATTTCCGCCACACCGGTTATCCAGGTGGTATTTACGAAACGAATTTCCGCGACATGCAAAGCAAGCACCCAGGTCGCGCGTTAGAGAAAGCTGTTAAGGGCATGCTGCCCAAAGGCCCACTCGGTTACGCGATGATCAAGAAGCTGAAGGTTTATGCCGATGGCAGCCACCCGCACAGCGCCCAGCAACCCACGGCACTCGAAATCTAAGGAATAGACATGATCGGTAACTACAACTACGGAACCGGCCGTCGCAAGAGTGCAGTGGCCCGCGTATTTATTAAAACAGGCAGCGGTAAAATCGTTGTCAATGGCAAAGCAGCGGCTGAGTATTTTTCGCGCGAGACAGGTTTGATGGTGATTCGTCAGCCTTTAGAACTCACGAACAATCTTGATCGCTTCGACATCATGGTGAATGTGCATGGTGGCGGTGAATCAGGTCAAGCCGGTGCCGTTCGTCACGGCATTACTCGTGCACTGATTGATTACGATGCAACGTTGAAGCCTGAGCTGTCAAAAGCTGGTTTCGTCACTCGTGATGCACGTGAAGTTGAACGTAAAAAAGTGGGTTTGCGCAAAGCACGTCGCGCAAAACAGTTCTCCAAGCGTTAAACCCTCGCTGCGAGATCAAACAGAAGCCGTCGGGTTGGTGCCCGACGGTTTTTTTTCAACTGTATTTCAGCTTTATTTATTCATCTGGCGTCGCCGCAGCAGCTACAAGGAGAGTGTGGATGATCAAGATTGGCATCGTAGGTGGTACCGGTTACACCGGCGTGGAATTGCTGCGAATTTTGGCCGCGCATCCACAGGCCGAGTTGGTAGCTATTACGTCGCGCAAAGAAGATGGCATGCCAGTAGCCGAGATGTTCCCCTCGTTACGCGGTCATGTTTCGCTGGCGTTTTCTGCACCTGAAAAAGCGCGACTTGATCAATGCGATGTCGTTTTCTTTGCCACGCCTCACGGTGTGGCGATGGCGCAAGCACGCGAATTGCTCGTCGCAGGTGTGAAGGTGATTGATCTGGCGGCCGATTTTCGTTTGAAAGACACGGCAGTGTTTGAGCAGTGGTATGGCATGCCGCACAGCTGCCCAGATATTTTGGCTGAAGCAGTGTATGGCTTACCTGAAGTTAATCGTGATGCGATACGCGCTGCGCATGTAATTGGTTTGCCGGGTTGTTATCCCACGTCGATGCAATTAGGTTTTGCTCCTTTACTTACTCAGGGCAAGCCATTGATTAATGAATCATCGCTGATTGCAGATTGCAAATCGGGTGTGTCGGGTGCAGGTCGCAAAGCAGAAGTGCACGCGCTGTTAGCGGAGGCTTCAGATAATTTCAAAGCGTATGGCGTGAAAGGTCATCGTCACTTACCCGAGACTATCCAGGGATTGGAAGCTATTGCAGGTCGTCCTATTGGCTTAACGTTTGTGCCGCATTTGGTACCTATGATTCGCGGCATTCATTCAACGTTGTACGCAACGTTATTGCCTGAGGCGCGCACGTTAGATTTTCAAGCGCTGTATGAATCGCATTATCGTGATTCACCGTTCGTGGATGTTATGCCCGCCGGCAGCCATCCAGAAACGCGTTCGGTGCGCGCATCGAATATGCTGAGGCTGGCTGTGCATCGCCCCGGCGGCGGCGATTTGTTAGTGATCTTGGTGGTAGAAGATAACTTGGTCAAAGGTGCCGCAGGTCAGGGTGTGCAATGTATGAATCTGATGTTTGGTTTGGATGAAACAACCGGCTTACGTCAGGTGCCGATACTGCCTTGATGGGTGCGAATTCCCAAAGTCCCTGCGGCTAAAGAGTCTATGCTCGACGCCGTAACTCAACAGTGGGCTGTGGGAGATGCATGTCAGGTAAATATGCGCTGCGCTGTATCGATACCTTGATAGCTCAAGGATGCCGGATAGAAGGCGATGTAATTTTTGAGGGCGGTCTCAGGATAGACGGGCATGTCAAAGGACATGTCAAAGGTGAAATTAAATTAGATGCCACGGCGCCAGCGCACTTGGTGTTGGGCCGCTCAGGTCGTATTAGTGGCGGCGTTTGGGCCGACTATGTTCTGATTGATGGGCTGGTCGAAGGCAATCTCCATATCACTGGCAGGGTTGAATTACTCTCGAGAGCGCGCATAATTGGAAATATCCATTACGAATCGCTGCGCTTGCAGCCTGGCGCGACCGTAACGGGCCTGTTGTGTCCGGATGTTGGTCATGCTGGAATTCCTCCACGCGAGGTTCCAGGCGCGGCACAGGAATTAAAACTGGCCTGATGCAGTAAGTACATTTTGGCTGAAACAGCTATTGCCCCTTCGGCGCTCAACGTAGCCGAGGGCTATAATCCCGGAACTTAGTTTTACGATCGCAGGAGCATCACATGAACGCACCGACCGAAATGCCGTCACCGATTATTTTTAGTGAGAGCGCTGCTAATAAAGTGGCTCAACTCATTGAAGAAGAAGGTAACCCTGATTTGAAACTGCGCGTGTTTGTGCAGGGTGGAGGTTGCTCAGGTTTTCAGTACGGTTTCACCTTTGATGAAATCGTCAATGAAGACGACACTGCCATGATTAAAAATGGCGTACAACTGTTAGTCGATTCTATGAGCTACCAATATCTGGTGGGCGCTGAGATCGATTACAAAGATGATCTGGAAGGCGCGCAATTCGTGATTAAAAATCCGAATGCCACTACCACTTGCGGCTGCGGATCGTCATTCTCAGCGTAGTTCTTCATTAGCTGCAAAAACAAAAAGCGCGGACTTCCGCGCTTTTTTATTGCCTGCATAATTTTTTGGTTGTGCAGTTAGGCGGGATAAAGGGCGCCCAAAATACGGTTTCCTTTTGCGCCCGTCACCGACGGTAGATTGCCTGGTTTGCGCTCACAAAATTGTTTTGCTAGCCAGGCAAAGGCAAGTGCCTCGACATGTGAGGGCGATATACCCAACGCATCAGTGCTGTTCACCGGTACCGATAATTGTTTCTGTAGCGATTGCATCAGCTGGCTGTTATACGCGCCGCCACCACATACATACACAGCGTCACAATTTGCGGCGTGATGTTGAATCGCATCGGCAATGGAATGGGTGGTGAGTGCAACCAGTGTGGCTTGCACATCTTCGGCACGAAGCGCAGGAAATGACTTCAACTGTGACTCAAGCCATGTCAGATGAAACAAATCACGCCCTGTACTTTTAGGGGGCGGGGCAGAGAAAAAGGGTTCGCTCAACAAATGGTTGAGTAATGCTTGGTTAACGCTGCCGGTTGCAGCCCATACGCCATCAGAATCAAATGCTTTGCCTTGATGCGCGTGTATCCACGCATCCATTAAGACATTGCCGGGACCGGTATCAAAGCCTCTCACACTACTGTCTGCATTCAGTAGGCTGATGTTGCTAATGCCACCAATGTTCACCACCACGCGTGTGTGACCCGTCTGCCCAAACACTGCTTGATGAAATGCGGGTACGAGGGGAGCACCCTGACCGCCAGCCGCAATATCACGACTACGAAAATCAGCGATGACATCAATACCCGTTAATTCTGCGAGTAACGCTGGTTGATTCAGTTGACGCGTATATCCCTGATTAGGTAGATGCCGAATCGTTTGGCCATGCGCTCCAATCGCTGTTACCTGATCGCTTTTGATATTCGCTGATGCCAGTAACTCATGCACACAATTTGCATACACATGAGCCAGCTGTTGAGCTGCTAGAGATTCGCGATGAATTTCGTCCGCGCCTGATGATTGCAGCGATAGCAGTGCTTGTTTTAATTCGGCAGTAAAGGGAAGGTAGGCGGCCGTTAAATGGCCGTCGAGTGAGGTGAGAACACCATCCACTCCATCGAGGCTGGTGCCGGACATCAAGCCTATATAGAGAGGATTAGTTGACATCGGCTTTGTCCGGCGATTGATGCTTCAGTGAGTGCGCATCAATGAGTAATTATTAAAGCGTAAGTATCAACGCGTAAATATCAACTCGAAAGTATTAATACGATATTAACGAGAAGCCAGCTGCGTCACATTAGCAGACAAGAGTCGGAAGCGATGCTTCATGTCGGCTAGGTGAAGATGAAATTGTTGCAGATGTATACCGGCCAGCGATTGTACCTGCTGGACTGCTATGGATTTAGGATCGCGCGCATCATTATTGACACGGAATTCGTAATGCAGATGAGGGCCAGTGGACCATCCGCTGGTGCCAACATAACCAATCACATCGCCTTGTGCCACGCGAGCGCCACGCTTAAGACCCGATGCAATGTGACTCATGTGTGCATAGGCGGTTGAGTAGCTGCCACTATGTTTGACCACTACCATGTTTCCATAGCCACCATGAGGGCCAGTGAAATCAATATGTCCATCGCCAGTGGCGCGAATCGGTGTGCCCACCGGCGCTGCGAAATCAATGCCTTTGTGCTGTTTCCACATGCCAGAAATCGGATGAACGCGCATCGTAAAACCCGAGGTCACACGCGAGAACTGCAGCGGCGATTTAAGGAATTCTTTTTTTAGAGCTTTGCCATCAGCGTCAAAGTAGCCGCCTAGTCCCACGTCAGCTTCATTGAACCAGATCGCCTGATGGGTTTTGCCATCATTCAAAAATTCGACGGCCAGTACGCGACCCGAATGAATCGGTTCGCCGCCTTGCCACAGCGTTTCGAAGATCACCTGAAAACGATCACCGCGGCGCAAGTCAGAAGCAAAATCGATATCGGAAGCGAAGATCTCAACGATTTGCATCGCGATTGCATCGGGTACTTGTGCTGCATCGGTGGCCGCAAATAGTGAGGAGCGAATTTCACCTGAACGCATTTCAATGTGACGTTCAAGTTTGGCAGGTTCTTGTCGTGCTTCAAAGCCATCGGCGGTGCGCTGAATTACTAATCGCTTCATGTCATCGCGGTTGTCATTCAAGAGCGTGCTGGCTGAGAGGAGTTTTCCTTCAGCGGTCACCGTCGCTTGTATGCGGCGACCGGGTCGTAAATTGGCAAGTGAGCGAGCTTGTGTGTCAGTACGGATGAACGAGCTGGCAGCGCGGTCCTCGACACCCAGTCGGTCTAGCAAGGCGTCCAAGGTATCGCCGGGACGAACTCGTTCTTCGGCAACAAACTTGTCAGCACTTGTCTGTAGGGATTGAATCTGACTAGTGAGATCGGGGACGCCCAATTCTTCAACCAATAGGGTCACTGGCAGATCCGATGCATCAGGCGCCAATGGTGCAACGCCAGCAGCTCCAAAGGCAATCAGCGACAACATAGCGGCCGCTGCGAGCATCTTCCGTTTTGGGGTGGTGCGCAGCTTGGACCACAGCTGAAGCAACAAGATAGAGAATTTGTCTGTCGGGCTCATTTGATACGCTAAAATCCGTCGTTTTTGGCCAGTTTCCGGCGAATTCACGGAACGGCCAGAGCCCTTTGGGCGAAGCCGGCCATTATAGCAAACGCTATCCTTGGCAAAATAATTAAAAATTTATTAATAAAATGCAACTTCAACGACGTATCAAGGTATGAATTCCCAACTCACAGCAGCACCGACCACCCACGACAGCCAAAAAACAGTGGCCCCTTCATTGCCCATTTCTGATGCAGTGCGCAACTCGCTAGCGATCATTAAGCGCGGTGTTGATGAATTGCTGATCGAATCAGAGTTTGCACAAAAATTGGCGGCTTCTGAAAAAAGTGGCAAACCACTCCGCATCAAGCTGGGTTTAGATCCCACTGCGCCTGATTTGCATCTGGGTCATACCGTCGTCTTGAACAAGATGCGCCAATTGCAGGACCTGGGTCACACGGTGATTTTTCTGATTGGTGACTTTACGTCGATGATTGGTGATCCTTCGGGTCGCAACATCACTCGCCCGCCGTTGACACGCGAACAAATTGAACAAAACGCCAAGACCTATTTCGCTCAAGCGAGTTTAGTGCTGGATCCAGCGCGTACTGAGATTCGTTATAACTCTGAATGGTGCGATCAACTCGGTGCGCGCGGCATGATAGAACTCTCTTCGCGTTATACCGTTGCACGAATTTTGGAGCGTGAAGATTTTTCTAAGCGCTTTAAAGCAGGAACACCAATTTCGGTGCACGAACTGTTGTATCCGCTGATGCAGGGATACGATTCGGTCGCGCTTAAATCCGATCTGGAAATCGGTGGCACTGATCAAAAATTTAATTTATTGGTCGGACGTGAACTGCAAAAAGATTACGGTCAACCACAGCAATGTATTTTGACGATGCCTTTGCTTGAGGGGTTGGACGGCGTTGAAAAAATGTCAAAATCAAAAGGTAATTATATTGGTATTACCGAGCCAGGTAACACCATGTTTGCCAAAGTGATGAGTATCTCGGATGTGATGATGTGGCGTTATTACGAGTTGCTGTCATTTCGGCCGATGGCTGAGATTGAAAAATTTAAACAAGAGATTGAAGGTGGTCGCAATCCGCGTGATATCAAAGTCTTGTTGGCTCAGGAAATTGTAGAGCGTTTTCATTCGCGGCAAGCGGCCGAAGATGCTTTGGCAGACTTTGATCATCGTGCGCGTGGCGGCATTCCCGACGAGATACCGGAAGTGGCTGTTAGCGGTGCGCCGCTTGGTATTGGTCAATTGCTAAAGCAAGCGAATTTATGTCCTTCCTCCTCCGAAGCTTTGCGTATGGTTGAGCAAGGTGGTGTGCGTATCGATGGCGTAACAGTCACTGACAAAGGACTGAAAGTCGATGCAGGTAGCTTTGTACTGCAGGTCGGTAAACGTAAATTTGCACGCGTGACATTGTCTTGATTGCTCTGCTACAGAGAGTCTCAGAAGCCTCGGTGCGAGTCGAGGATGAGCTAATTGGTCGTATCGACCAAGGCTTGCTTATTTTTTTATGCGCCGAGCGTCATGACACAGAAAAAGAAGCGGATGCCTTACTGGCTAAATTATTAGCCTATCGTGTTTTTTATGATGCCGACGGCAAAATGAATTTAAATGTGGCACAAGTAAACGGCGGCGTACTACTAGTGCCGCAATTTACGCTTGCCGCTGATACACGCTCTGGTACACGTCCATCGTTTACTCCCGCAGCACCTCCTGCCGTAGCACGTCAGTTGTTTGGCTACGCCGTTGTCCGCGCTCGCACTGCGCATCCAGTCGTTGAGGCAGGACAGTTCGGCGCAGATATGAAGGTGGCACTCATCAATGATGGCCCTGTCACTTTTTGGCTGCATGTGCCCCCCACTTCTTTAGGCTAGTTATGGAAATTTTATTGATACGTCACGGCGAAACAGATTGGAATCGTGCGCGTCGCATGCAAGGCCATATCGATATTCCTTTGAATAATGAAGGGCTGCGCCAGGCTAAAGCTTTGGGCGCCGCATTGGCCTCAGAAAAACTCGATGCGATTTACACCAGTGATTTGCAACGTGCCAGACTCACTGCGCAAGCCGTGGCAGATGTTCATCAGATGCCCTTGATCATTGATGAACAATTGCGTGAACGGTGCTACGGCGTGTTTGAAGGATTGATGTACAAAGAAGTCGCGCAGCAATTTCCGCAAGAATTCGCACTTTGGCAAGCGCGTGATTTGCATGCTCGTTTTCCTGCAGGTGAACGTGATGCGGAGACGCTGCATGATTTTCATCAGCGTTCAGTGAATGCGGTAACGAACATCGTCAAAAATCATCCTGCACAACGACTGCTCATACTGACGCATGGTGGCGTGCTGGATTGCCTCTATCGCGAAGCGACGGGAATGCCTG
Source organism: Oxalobacteraceae bacterium (assembly GCA_947454305.1). Lineage (GTDB taxonomy): Bacteria > Pseudomonadota > Gammaproteobacteria > Burkholderiales > Burkholderiaceae_D > Pernthalerella. The sequence continues at coordinate 12,518 of CANGJE010000032.1, read as the reverse complement.
TCGATGCTAAGCGTGAGTTTGGCATTATCAATGCAGCGATCAATCGATTGCATTGGGATGGAAAAAAATACTCCATCTTGCAGTGGGCCGATGCTACTCATCTCGAAGGCGACGGTCTTGATGAAATCGATCGTACTCATCCAGCGGCGTGAAAGCTGGTTTGCCACTCCGGATAAAATAAGCCTTCTGCACGTACTGTTCACTTGATATCTATGAATATCGGCCCCTATCAACTTCGCAACAATGTCTTTGTCGCACCCATGGCGGGTGTGACCGATAGGCCATTTCGGCAGTTGTGCAAAGAGCTGGGCGCTGGCTATGCCGTATCAGAGATGGCAGCGTCTAATCCGCGCGTTATGGCCAGTGTAAAAACAGCGCGCCGGATTAATCACGAAGGTGAGATGGAACCCAAAGCGGTGCAGATCGCCGGCGCTGATCCTGTGATGTTGGCTGAAGCTGCGCGGTTTAATGTTGATCGCGGTGCGCAGATTATTGATATCAACATGGGTTGTCCCGTTAAAAAAGTTTGCAACAATTGGTGTGGTTCGGCCTTGTTGCGTGATGAAATTTTGGTCGCTCGTCTGTTAGAAGCAGTGGTTAGCGCAGTGGACGTGCCCGTCACACTTAAATTTCGTACGGGTTGGGACCGGCAAACTAAAAATGCATTAACGATTGCTCGTATTGCAGAAGAAAGCGGCATCGCGATGCTGACTTTGCATGGTCGTACACGCGCTGATGGTTATTCTGGTGAAGCAGAGTACGACACCATTGCCGCGGTTAAGGCAGTGAGCCGTCTTCCCGTCGTGGCTAATGGCGATATCGACACACCTTTCAAAGCAAAATTCGTCTTAGAAAAGACCGGTGCGGATGCGGTGATGATAGGTCGTGCCGCGCAAGGGCGCCCGTGGATCTTTCGTGAAATAGCACATTACCTGCAAACAGCCACCGTGTTGCCTGCGCCATATGTTGAGGAAGTCAGGCAACTGATGTCGGCGCATTTGCAAGCGCATTATGCGTTTTATGGTGAATATCTTGGTGTTCGTACTGCACGCAAACACATTGGTTGGTATGTGCGTGATTTAGTTGGCGGAGAAATTTTTCGACAACACATGAACCTAATTGAAGAATGTGACACACAGCTGGCGGCGGTCGACGAATTTTTCGAATCGCAATTGGCGTTGGGCGAGCGGTTACAATATGCCCCCGCCGTTGAAAAGCTGGCCGCGTGAACCGATTACTCCTTCATAGTAAGCATGAGCAAAGAGCATATTCAAGAAGTCGTCAAGAAAAGTCTCGAAAGATATTTTCGGGATCTGGGAGAGCAGGAGCCATCGAATGTCTATGAGATGGTGATAGCCACGGTTGAAAAGCCTCTGCTTGAGGCCGTAATGATGCGCGCCGAGGGCAACCAGTCTCATGCCGCAGAAATGCTGGGAATAAACAGAAATACCTTGCGCAAAAAGCTACAGCAACACGATTTGCTCTGAACTCGCCTGGAACATCCTCATGATCAAACAAGCATTAATTTCCGTGTCCGACAAGACCGGAGTTCTCGAATTCGCGCGCGCCTTGGCAGCGATGAATGTCAAGCTTCTCTCCACCGGTGGTACTGCTAAATTATTAGCTGACCATGGTTTGGAAGTCACCGAGGTCGCCGATTACACCGGTTTTCCGGAAATGCTGGATGGACGAGTTAAAACACTGCACCCCAAAGTGCATGGCGGCATACTGGCGCGACGAGATTTCCCCACCCATATGCAGGCGCTCGATCAGCATGCGATTCCTGTGATTGATATGGTGGTGGTTAATCTTTACCCCTTTCAGCAAACCGTCGCCAAAGATCAGTGCTCATTAGAAGATGCCATAGAAAACATTGATATCGGCGGTCCAGCGATGCTGCGTTCATCAGCAAAAAATCATAAAGATGTTGTCGTGATTTGCGATCCTTTGGATTATGAGTGCGTGCTAGAAGAAATGAAGATGCATCAAGGTAAGGTGAGTTATGAAACTCGCTTTGCATTGGCAAAAAAAGTGTTTGCACACACGTCTAGTTATGACGGTGCCATTACCAATTATCTGAGTTCTTTGGGTGCCGACTTGTCGCATACAACGCGTTCAGCGTATCCCGACACACTCAATCTTCAATTTAGCAAAGTGCAGGAAATGCGCTACGGAGAAAATCCGCATCAGTCGGCGGCGTTTTATCGCGATAGCGATGCCTTGGCTGGATCATTGGCCAACTACCGCCAATTGCAAGGTAAAGAACTCTCGTACAACAACATTGCTGATGCCGACGCGGCATGGGAATGTGTAAAAACCTTTGATGGGCATGCTTGCGTCATCATCAAACATGCTAATCCCTGTGGTGTGGCTGTAGCTAGTGATGCGGCATCTGCATATGCGAAAGCATTTCAGACGGATCCTACATCGGCGTTTGGCGGCATCATCGCGTTTAATTGCGAAGTCGATGCGGCAGCTGCTGAAGCCGTAGCTAAACAATTTGTTGAAGTGCTGATTGCTCCATCGTTTACAGCGGATGCGTTAAAGCTCTTCGAGGCTAAGCAAAATGTACGCTTGCTGCAAATACCTTTAGCACGTGAACAAAACGCGTGGGATATGAAGCGCGTTGGTGGTGGCTTGTTGCTACAAGCGCCCGATGCAAAAAATGTTCAGGTAGACGAATTCAAAATCGTCAGCAAAAAACAGCCTAGCCCTACAGAGTTAAACGACATGATGTTTGCGTGGCGCGTGGCTAAATTTGTCAAATCGAATGCGATTGTGTTTTGTGGCAATGGCATGACTTTGGGTGTGGGTGCGGGACAAATGAGCCGGGTGGATTCGGCGCGCATTGCGTCGATTAAAGCGCAAAACGCAGGCCTTACGCTTGCAGGTTCTGCTGTGGCTTCGGATGCGTTCTTCCCATTTCGCGATGGTCTTGATGTCGTGGTCGCTGCTGGTGCGACGGCAGTGGTGCAGCCCGGTGGTTCTATGCGTGATCAGGAAGTGATCGATGCGGCGAATGAACATGGCATCGTCATGGCGCTCACAGGCACGCGACATTTCCGGCATTAATCCATTGCATTGATCAACATCACCCCGAGCGACTGCTGCTGTCATAATGGGCCATGAAAATTCTTGGCATTGATCCTGGTCTGCGGGTTACTGGCTTTGGTGTTATTCACAAAGAAGGTCAGCGGCTTTCCTATATTGCATCGGGGACGATTCAGGTGCCCGATGGCGATTTGCCCTCGCGACTCAAGGTTATCCTTGAGGGAGTAGGGCAGGTGGTTAGCAACTATCAACCCGATTGCGCTGCGATCGAAATCGTTTTTTCTAACGTCAATCCCCAATCAACGCTGTTACTCGGTCAAGCACGTGGTGCGGCCATTTGCGGTCTGGTCAGTGCTCAGTTATCGGTTGCTGAGTACACCGCATTGCAAGTAAAAAAAGCAGTAGTGGGACAAGGTAAGGCGCAAAAATCTCAAGTGCAAGCGATGGTGCAACGACTGCTGAAATTAGAAGGCCTGCCGGGTACGGATGCTGCCGATGCACTGGGTGTGGCCATCTGCCATGCACACAGTGGAACGGGCTTGGCTACTCTTGCTGGATTAGCACCCGGACTAGCCAAAAAAGGTTTGCGCGTACGTGGTGGCCGTTTGATCGGATGAAGCCTCGCTGCGTTATGATTTTTTACTATTTTTTATCGCGAGATATTTCATGATTGGTCGTCTCTCTGGCGTGTTGGTCGACAAGAACCCATTGCATCTATTAGTTGATTGTAATGGCGTTGGCTACGAAGTTAGCGTGCCCATGAGTACCTTTTACAATCTTCCTGCACCCGGTGAAAACATTACACTGCTCACTCACATGGTGGTGCGCGAAGACGCGCAATTACTGTATGGTTTTGGGTCAGCTCAGGAGCGCGAGCTGTTTCGCGAATTGATCAAAATTTCAGGGGTGGGTGCGCGCACGGCCTTGTCTATTTTGTCCGGCATGTCGGTAGCGGATTTGGCGCAGGCCGTCAGCTTGCAAGAGGTCGGTCGCCTCACCCGAATTCCCGGTATTGGTAAAAAGACCGGTGAACGTTTGCTGCTTGAACTCAAAGGTAAACTCGGTGCAGATCTGGGGCCGGGAGCAGTAGCACAAAATGATAATGCCGATGTATTAAATGCCTTACTGGCGTTGGGCTATTCTGAAAAAGAAGGTCTACTGGCAGTCAAGCAGGTGCCCGCCGGAAGTTCCGTATCCGATGGCATACGCCATGCGCTGAAAGCTTTGTCTAAGGCCTGAGTTGGCATCATCAGGCTACAATGCGGCCATGAGTATTCAGACCGACAATTTCAGCGAGCAGCGCATCATTGATGCCAAGCCAACTTCGCCCAACGAAGAAGCGATAGAGCGAGCGCTGCGGCCGCATAAACTCGATGAGTACGTAGGCCAAGAAAAAATTCGCGGTCAACTAGAAATTTTTATTACCGCGGCACGTCAGCGTGGCGAAGCGCTCGATCACACCTTATTATTTGGTCCTCCCGGTTTAGGTAAAACAACGCTTGCGCACATCATCGCGCGCGAAATGGGTGTGAATCTTCGTCAGACATCCGGCCCCGTGCTCGAACGCGCAGGCGATCTCGCTGCTTTGCTGACCAATCTCGAAGCGAATGATGTGCTCTTCATCGATGAGATACATCGCTTGTCGCCGGTGGTGGAAGAAATTTTGTATCCAGCACTCGAGGATTACCAGATCGATATCATGATAGGTGAAGGCCCAGCTGCACGATCAGTACGTTTAGATCTGCAGCCTTTCACTTTAGTCGGTGCGACCACACGTGCCGGTATGTTGACCAATCCTTTACGCGATCGTTTTGGCATCGTTGCACGACTTGAGTTTTACACACCAGAACAACTCGCACGGATTGTGACGCGCAGCGCGGCACTACTGCATACACCGATTGATGATGAGGGTTCGTTAGAAATCGCAAAACGCAGTCGTGGAACACCGCGCATTGCGAATCGACTGTTGCGCCGTGTACGTGATTACGCTGAAGTAAAAGGCAAGGGCGATGTCACCAAAGCGATGGCTGATGCTGCATTACAGATGTTGGATGTTGATCCAGTCGGTTTTGATTTAATGGATCGTAAGTTGTTAGAAGCGGTGCTATTTAAATTCAGCGGTGGTCCAGTGGGTTTAGATAATTTGGCTGCAGCCATCGGAGAAGAGCGCGACACCATAGAAGATGTGCTCGAGCCCTATCTCATACAACAGGGTTATTTACAGCGCACACCACGTGGACGGATTGCGACACCGATAGCCTATAAACATTTTGGGGTGGCGGCACCACGCACTAGCCCGAATGGTGATTTGTGGGATTCTGAATAAATGTAATGGATGCTTTGTTGAGCAATTCAACAAAGAGCCTATTCTTCACGCACCCAGATTTGAGTTCTTCCTAATAGTGCCATGCCGATAAAGCCGCGCACATGCAGTTTCTTGCCTTTATCTTCCAGCCAAGTTTTGCATTTGTAGGTTTTACCGTTAGCTGGATCGAGAATTTCACCACCTGAATATATATCCCCGTCATGTTTTAGGCCGGTCAGTATGACCATGCCTATCACGGGTTTATTTTTTTTCTCGCCACTGCATTTATCGCAGTTAGGATTTTGATCTTCGTTCGGCTCGCGAAATAATTTTTCTATCGTTCCACGAAACTCACCATTCACTTCAGTGATGCGAACTAGCGATTTTTCTTTCCCGGTTTTGTCATCAATCGTGCGCCACACACCGACGGGTGAAGCCACATCGGCAGCATAAGAAAAAATCGTTGTACTACTAAGTAGCAAGGCAAGTAAAAGTCGTCGGATCATTCTCGGTTCTCCTTCAGGCTTAAGCGAGTTTTGTTAATTGTTCGCGAAGTTTTGTCAGGGTTTCAGAAAAACCTGCTACTCGTTCTTTTTCTTGCGCGACTACTGCCGCTGGTGCGCGTGCAACGAAGCTTTCATTACTGAGCTTGGCATTGGCTTTGGCAATTTCGCCTTCGAGTCGCACCACTTCTTTGTTCACGCGCTCGCGTTCAGCAGCGATATCGATTTCTACTTTGAGCATTAATCGCGTGCTACCAACCACCAGCACAGGCGCGGGTGATTCTGGCAAGCTTGCTAGTACTTGCACTTCGGAGAGTTTGGCTAAGGCCTGAAGATACGGAACAAAACTTTGTAAGCGCGCATGATCATTTCCTTCGATGACCAACGGCACGCGTTGTGCAGGCGATAGCTGCATTTCTCCGCGCAAATTGCGGCATGCATCCGTCAGCGATTTCAGTTCGGCCATCCATCCCTCAGCCTGCTCGTCGATTTTTTTCAGGTTGGGCAGTGGGTAAGGCTGCACCATGATGGAATCGCCTTCCGCCTTGAGCGTGCGTCCAGACAAAGGCGCGACGGTTTGCCACAACTGTTCGGTAATGAAAGGAATAATCGGGTGCGCTAGTCGTAACACCGTTTCAAGCACGCGTAAGAGGGTGCGACGTGTTGCGCGTTGCTGGCCTTCGCTACCCTGCTGTATCTGTACTTTTGCGACTTCCAGATACCAGTCGCAATATTCATCCCAAATAAATTTATAGATTGCTGAAGAAATATTATCGAAGCGATATTCGGCATATCCTTTTTCGACGTCAGCTTCAGTACGTTGAAGTAGAGAGATTATCCATCGATCGGCCTGCGAAAAATCCAGATAGCCACCCGGTGCACAGGCGTCAGCGCCGTGATCATCTAAGCCACAATCTTTGCCTTCGGTGTTCATCAAGACAAAGCGAGTGGCGTTCCACAATTTGTTGCAGAAATTTCGGTAGCCTTCGCAACGCCCCAGATCGAAATTAATATTGCGACCTAGCGATGCATAACTCGCCATGGTGTAGCGCAAGGCATCAGTGCCATACGCAGGAATACCATTTGCGAATTCTTTGCGTGTGGCTTTGGCGATACTCTCAGCTTGTTTGGGATTCATCAGCCCAGTGGTGCGCTTAGCGACTAATTCTTCGACGGTAATGCCATCGATGAGATCAATCGGATCCAGCGTGTTGCCTTTGGATTTGGACATCTTCTGTCCTTGGGCATCACGCACGAGTCCATGCACATAAACGGTATCGAAAGGTACTTTGCCGGTGAAGTGCGTGGTCATCATCACCATGCGTGCGACCCAGAAAAAAATAATATCAAAGCCTGTCACTAAAACCGAGGAAGGCAAGAATAGTTTGTAATCTGCTGTTTTTTCTGGCCAGCCAAGTGAAGAGAAGGGTACTAAGGCTGAAGAAAACCAGGTATCAAGTACATCGGCATCGCGCGTTAGTTTGCCTGTGTAACCAGCGGCAGTTGCGTTGGCCGTAGCTTCAGCTTCCGTGCGGCCGACGAAAATTTCGCCTGTATCGCTATACCACGCAGGAATTTGATGTCCCCACCACAGCTGACGCGAGATACACCAATCTTGAATATTGTTTAGCCATTGGTTGTAAGTGGTGCTCCAATTGTCTGGTACGAATTTAATCTCGCCATGAGCGACTTTTTCAAGGGCGACTTCAGCAATCGATTTGCCAGGGAAATGAGTGCCTTCGGGAGCCGGTTTGCTCATCGCTACAAACCACTGATCGGTAAGCATGGGTTCGATCACTACACCGGTACGATCACCACGCGGCACCATCAGTTTGTGTGGTTTAACTAATTCAAGCAGACCTTGTGCATCCAAATCAGCGACGATTTGTTTGCGCGCTGCAAATCGATCTAAGCCTTGATAAGCCGCTGGCGAATTTTCATTGATCTTCGCATCTAGGGTAAAAATAGTAATTTGTCCCAGTCCGTGACGCTGACCAACGGCATAGTCATTGAAATCATGCGCTGGGGTGATCTTTACGCAGCCTGTGCCGAATTCTTTATCGACATAGCTATCGGCGATGACGGGTACGGTGCGACCAGTCAAGGGTAGCGTCAGTTGTTTACCAACCATATGGGCATAACGTTCATCGGTAGGATCTACTGCCACGGCTACATCACCTAACAATGTTTCGGGCCGTGTTGTGGCGACAGTTAGATGACCGCTACCATCAACTAAGGGATAACGGATGTGCCACATGCTGCCATCTTCTTCTTCCGACACCACCTCGAGATCAGACACCGCAGTACCTAAGACTGGATCCCAGTTAACCAAGCGTTTGCCACGATAGATCAGACCTTGTTCATACAAGCGCACGAAAACTTCCGTCACCGCCTTGGACATTTTGTCGTCCATCGTGAAGTATTCACGACTCCAATCGGTTGATGCGCCCATGCGGCGCATTTGTCCGGTGATGGTCGATCCGGAATGTTCCTTCCATTGCCATACTTTTTCTAAAAATTTTTCGCGACCTAGATCATGACGTGAGATTTTTTGCGCATCTAGCTGGCGCTCGACCACGATCTGCGTTGCAATGCCAGCATGATCGGTACCGGGAATCCAGGCGGTGTTGTGTCCGCGCATGCGGTAGTAGCGAGTCAGACCATCCATGATGGTTTGATTGAATGCATGACCCATGTGCAGCGTGCCGGTCACGTTGGGTGGTGGAAGCTGTATCGAGAATGAAGGCTTGCTTTCATCCAGAGTAGCGGCGAAGTAGTTGCGCTTCTCCCATTCTGCTCGCCAGTGTTGTTCGATCTCGGCTGGCTCAAAGGCCTTGGCTAATTCCATGATTTTTCTAAAGGTTGGTGATTTTTATAAGCCATCCATTATAAGCGGGCTCAAGCGAGTATTAACTTAATAACCCCATGCGAAATAGCCTTAACCAGCGACCAGTCGGCTTGTGATGGCAACTAGCGCTAAAAGCCTGTTTGTAATTTTTTTCAATTAACTATTTATCAAGAGGTCGACTATGAGTGTTTCTCAAACCCCGTCATCTTCCGCGCTGTCACAGTGTGCGCTCATGTTGAATGATTGTGACAGCGATTCGTCGGTAATAACGACACGCAAATCCGATAGTGAATCGACTGGTAGTGAGCCGATGCCGATAATGAGGCCGCGTCAGCATGTACTTGATGATATGCCTGAAGATGTACAGCTGTATTGGTTATACAAATACGTGCTCAATTGGGACGCTAGCCGTCCCATTGATATTGCAAAAACGCTTCATCACATGGCCACGATTAGTAAATCTCATCAGCGAGAGGTATTGCACGTAGTTCAAAATGAACCGGAGATTTCTCTGGCTTATACAGCGCATGCAATGCGCGTACTCGCTGAAATGGCCATCGCTCTACCACCCAAGAAAAGATTGCGCGCACGAAGATATTTGGAAAAAACTAAGCAAGTGGCAAATGAATACACTATTAATACCTACAATTTCAGAAAGAAAGTAAAAGAATTTACACAAATTTATTCGGTAGCGTCTGCTAATTTGAGTACAGATGAACGGAAAGAATTTAATCAACCAGTATGGTTACGAGCCGCTGTGCAAGAGCTTCTAAATTCGACATCAAAAGTGAACCGGATCAGGTTTGATTTTTCCATTCGTCGTGAGCCTTTAGATCCACGCAATGGTCGTTACACGATTTTTAATAAAAATTTTCGTGACGAGTTCGTAGATGTCCCGAGTGTGGTTGACGACAGCTCTGGATCGCCAATGAAAGTCCTGTCAGAGGTAGGCGGGCAGTTAAAGCAAAATGACAAAGGTGAACAAAAAAATCTCATCGTTGAATTAATAATTAAGAACAATCTCACGGTATTAAGAGAAATTGATGTATTGCCATCTACATTACCTATTACATTGCTAGATGCGAGCGGAGCCCGGGCGGGTGGTCGACGCGTGGATCAATCGTCTTCCGGCGGCAATTTCTTTTTACTGATTAACCGCTTTGATTTACGGCCTTTGTCAATTTATTTAGCTAAAACCGCATGCAGACTGAAAACCTTAATTCTTCATGATTGCACCTTGGATTCTTCTGCACTAGAAGAGCTCGCCATAGGTTTAGCAAAAAATAGCTCGGTACAAACGCTGGATTTATCAAAAAATTTAATTCGTCGCCCCGGTGTTCATGGACTCAATACATTTGCAGGATTGCAGACCTTCGCTCAGATGTTGGCGAAGTCGAATAGCCTTCTGCATGTCAATTTATCCAATTGTCGCTTGCGCGATCGGGGTGCTGCCATACTCGAAGAAGCATTAAAGCCCAGCTCGCATATCGAGAATCTCCAGACTTTTGATCTTAGCGGCAATATGATTGCCACTAACCATCCGATTTGGGGCGATACTCGCTTTATTGGTAACGCCGTCAAGCAAGGTGATTGAGGCTGCCGTCAGCTCTTATAGTTAATCAAAGGATTTCAAGTATGCATGCTCCTGCCGAAGTACCCTCCATCGGTTTGATTGTCTGGAGTGAGGGTGACAAAGACTGTAGCGCGCACTGGCAGTCGGATGCGGGATTGGCCCCTCCAAAGCGCGTAGTGGTTGCTGACGACACCTTGACGGCAGATTCCGCGTATCGATTAGCGTGTGAGGGTGTGGGTATCTTATGGCGCGGCGATTTTCAGAATGCGCGTCAATTACTGCAAGCTCTTGTGCGTCGCGTTGAGCGGCCATCTAAGAAAAGTCATCGTATTAAACCAAATACCCCAGCCGCAGGCACTAAAGACGCCTTTAATTTATATCGACTGTCGCAATCACAGCGTGCACGTACCTTGGGTATGTTGTTGATTCCTTTCGATGCAGGTCATCACATTCCTTTACGGCGTGCTCCCGATGTGAGTCAGGCATGTAAAGAAGCTATGGGTCAGTCTGACTCGCCTTATGTGATGTCATTGCGTGAGCTGTTAGGCATTATCAGTGCCCATGAGTGGCGAAAAAAAGGGATTGAGATACCGGTTCTGCAAGGTGATAACGATGCACAGCGCATTCATGCACATTACGGCGTGTTCGCACCGTTGCGTGCGGAATATCTTCCTTTGGTTGCCAATGCAGCATTACCCAAAGCTTTCAAAAAAGATGCCGTGGCATTTGATATTGGTACCGGCACCGGTGTGATAGCTGCGTTGCTGGCGCAGCGAGGATTTGCGCGAGTGATCGCTACCGATCTTAATCCGCGGGCTTTGCAATGTGCGCGTGAAAATATTCAGCGTTTAGGGTTGAGTAAACAAGTTGACGTTATGGAAGCTGATTTATTTCCATCAGGTCGGGCAGCATTGGTGGTGTGCAATCCGCCTTGGGTGCCAGCGCGGCCTACTTCGGGACTCGAGCAGGCGGTGTTTGATCCCGATAGTGCGATGCTGCGCGGCTTTCTTGGCGGTGTTGCTGAACATCTGATAGTGGGTGGGGAAGCATGGTTAGTATTGTCTGATTTAGCTGAGCGTTTGGGCTTGCGCACTCGCGAAGAATTATTGGAATTTATAAAGCTTGGTGGATTGAAAGTAGTGGAGCGACTAGATGCTCGTCCGACACATAAAAAAATAGCTGATGAGAACGATCCTTTGCATCCGGCGCGAGCAGCTGAAGTCACTTCCTTGTGGCGTCTTGCAGTTGTATGACGTAACGCATAAAGAGGAACTTGTCGTAAATGCGTTGTTACAGAGGGCTTCCCTGATTACTTGAAAGTCCTCACTTTATGTCTATTTCGAGCACGTCTTTAGAGAAAAATTCTCAATTATTGATACTCGATACCTCATCCGGTAGTAAGCAAAACAAATTGAATGATTCAGGCAGTGATGCTCCGGTGATGATTCAACACACCACCCATTCTGAAACTCACGATGATCTGAAAACAAATTTCTTTGCGGTGGTTCCGGTTGATGTGCGTCTTCATCTGCTGCATTTTTTGGTATACCGTCGTCACCCGGTAACGGCTAGCGACGATCTCTTCAGCTACGCCAAAACGTGCAAGGCCGGTTCTAGCGATGTGCATGCATACCACGAAATAGTTAGCGATCCGCAACAGGCTCTGTTGGCAAGCAGATCATTGGTTAAACGGGCGTGGACGCAATCGCTTGCATATGGAATATCAAACAGAGCGATCAAATTTCAAGAGGCATTACAAAATCTAGCTTTGCCTTATACAGCGGTTTATCTTGATGTGCGAGGAGATACCACTTGGCTACCCTACAAAAATTATCAAACAAGAGCTAAGCTGCCTTTTAGTTCAACAGCGCTTGGGCCAGAAAGCATTACTACTGTCATGCAATCTGAGAAACTAAGTTTTTTACATCTTACGTGTGGATTTCCTCAGGGAGAAGGAATAGTTAATAACTCGTATCACCTTAACTATGCATATTTTGATGAGTATACGAATGGTTGTTTTAATGCTTTAACGGATGGGTGCACCAAACGCATTAATAAAGGTATTAGATTACCTTCGATTTTTTTAGAAGTGTTCGAGATGATGCTACAAGACTTCGTTAAATGTTTTGATAACCCAAAATTTAAACTAAGTATTTCTGGCTTATATCTGCACGGCGCGATGGAAAAAGTGTTTGATGCAAACTTTCTTAAGGAGAGTCATCGGCTTCAATTGGAAGG
>CANGJE010000031.1 GCA_947454305.1 Oxalobacteraceae bacterium | reverse complement strand
GCTAGGCCGCGCCAGTATTGGCTTTTACTAAAAAATAGAACGCTTTAACCGGACACTACTGATAAAAATTATATTCTAATTTTAATTAGAGTGAATTTTTTAGTTGTGATATGGCGATGGTGCTTGTCGAGGACTCACTAACTAATGTGCTTGTGGGCTATACTTAAAAAATTATCGTTTTATATAAAAAAAATGAGTTTTTATTACTTTCATATTAACTCTAGTGGCGTTGATCAAAACGTTGATCACCAAAATTCAATAGTCTTATAAGCATTGCTATTGCTAGTTTCTCAGATGGACGCATTACTCTTAAAATCCGCCGCTTACCCGCGAGGGGGCGTACCGGTTCGATTCCGGTCTCGGGCACCAAAAATCTGATTTACTCTAGCTTTTGAAGCACACCATCTGGGTGGCATCAAACGCTTTCCTAAATTCTCTTCGCCTGGCTTCTGACCATCCCCAGGCGCCATAGAAGCGACTAGGCTGCTGCTCAATCTGTAGGTGGTAGTAGTGCAGGTAACGCTTACAGTAGTTCTCTAATTCAGTAATCGATACGCCCTCCGAATGATGCAGGCTGATTTCTTTCATCAGTGATTTCAAATCATCCATAGAGACTACTGGTTTAAAAAATTTCGATGGAAGTAAAGACCAAGTAAAATTCCTAGGCTATATCCAATACTAATTACAAAGGAAATGCTTGTGGAATCCCCCTTTGGCCGTGATCAGAGCATTTCCGATAAATGGGATACGGCGACAGATTTACTCCAACAAGAATTTAATATTGCACCTGAGCGCGTTCATTTACTCGGCACTATAAAAACATTATTCACCAAATACGTTGGCGAAAATGATTTATCAGAGGAGGCCGCCCATGCTCTCTATTATCGGCTTGTATTTTTCTCGACGCTGATGATGATCAGAACGCTAAACACAATGGACATGCAAGTTGCAGGTTTTAAGCTTAATGACTTGATGCCCGTCTTTTCCGCTTCTAAACGGCTATCAGCAGAAGCCAGCGACTGGGAGCGGCTTGAGCAATCAATTTTCAGTATCAATCATGCAATTGATGCATTGATCGTAGATTACAGTTAGATAATAATTAACTTTTCCACATCGCTTCAGAAAAAAAATCGATTAAAAGTCACTTCTGGTAGACCCAGTCTTCTCAAGTCAGCATAAAAAAACAACAGGCTTCATTTTCATTTCCAATTCAATCAGTTTCCTGCAGATAAGTTGTTATAGTATCTACAGTGTAAATTGTGTAAATACATACTGCGAGTTTTGTTTTTGGCAATGATGCTAATAGTGGTTTGGATTGCTAGGCCCATAAGAATTCTTTCGATGTAATTGGAGTTGTAAGTGAACTCCTAATCAATCTCTACGAGCGATTACTTTGTAAGTACCTCGTATGTATATCGCACTGCACATGATAGAAAAATCCGATTGTTTGAATCAAAGTAATTACAAAATAAGACAATCGTGAATAAAACAAAAAACATCAATTACTCTAAAAAATAGTAGAGGAAATAGCAATGAATCGACTATCAAAATTATCTTTCTCAGCCTCATTGATCGCAATGTTGCTGGTACTTGCAGGATGCTCAAACAGCCTCTACCAATGGTCAAAATACATTCACTTTGGATAATGGCGATGGCTATGTCGGGGAATTAAAGAATGGCAAATACCAAGGTCAGGGTGCATTATCTTTTGCGAATGGAAACAAGTATGTTGGCGAATTCAAAGAAGGTAAATTCCATGGTCAAGGCACATTAACTTCTGTAAATACAGAGAAGTATGTGGGCGAGTTCAAAGAAGGAAAATTTCATGGTCAAGGCACATTAACTTTTGCCAATGGCGATAAGTACGCTGGTGAATTTAAAGAGGGAATCTTTCACGGACAAGGTGCCTTAACGCTTTCGTCTAATGAAAAATACGTTGGAGAGTTCAAAGACGGTAGACGTAACGGTCAAGGCACATTAACTCTGCCGAGCGGCGAGAAGTTTGTCGGGGAATTTAAAAACGGTAGGCGTAATGGGCACGGTTCATTAACCTTGGCTAACGGTGAAAAATACACCGGTAAGTTTGACGATGGTAAGTATCATGGCCAAGGTAAATTAGTGCTTGTAAATGGTGACGAATATGACGGCGAATTCAAGTACAGTATTCGTAATGGTCAGGGCAAACTCTCTCTAGCTAATGGCGATACCTATTCGGGTGAATTCAAAGACAATATTCGCACAGGTCAGGGGACGTTAACCTTGGCTAATGGCGATTCGTATGCGGGTGAATTCAAAGATGGTGAATACCACGGCCGAGGGGCCGAAACTTTAGCTAACGGAGACAAATACGTTGGAGAGTTTAAAGACGGGAAATATCACGGGAAGGGCATGTACACGTTTGCTAATGGCGAAAAATATTATGGGGAGTTTAAGCAAGGAATGCGAACGGGCAGTGGAGTTTACATATTTGCTAACGGAGATAGGTATACGGGTAATTTCCAAGATGGTTTACGAACGGGTAAAGGCACTTATACTGCGGCAGATGGAAGAAAGCGGGAAGGTATTTGGGGAGAAAATGAATTTGTCCGCGCAGACAAACTTGGGCCGGCAAGTATCCGAAAATAATCGGTCTTCATTTTGATCGCGTAGAAGTGGGATTATAAATTTTCAATAATGCCTAATAAGGTCATAAAAATAGGTTTGCTGGGGGTGGCGTTTGTTGTACTTGCCGGCGTTTTAAAGCCGGCATTTACGGAAACCACTTCCTCTGCTTCGACTACAGTTTTGCCACATACGGCGTATTTGCAGGCTGTGCCCGGTTTACAAGGCGCACAAAAGCAGCTGTTTCGTGATGGCGAAAAAGTCTTCAATACCCTGTGGATTGCGGTCCCAGAAGATCAGATTTCAAAATGGTGGGATCTATCTCAACCCGGCCCCGGTGGTAGCGAATGGGGTTTAGGGCCCACATTTCTTGCTCAGTCTTGTGTGTCTTGTCATATTCAAGCTGGGCGTGGTCGCACATCGGATGCAGGGGGCGGTCCGGTTTTTATGCAATCGCTGCGTTTGTCTATTCCTGGTGAGGGGCCGCACGGTGGACCCAAGCCCGATCCTAATTACGGCACTCAGATTCAATCTTTCGATTCTTCGCAGCGCGAAAACGTCAAGTTTGGTGAGGCCGAAGTTCACATCGATTGGAAGTCGAGCAAATTTACTTTCCCTGATGGTGCCTCACTAGAGTTGCGCCAGCCAAGTGTGAGGCTAGAGAATTTAGGGTTTGGTCCACTAGCGCCGAATGTGATGACGTCTTTACGAAATTCGCAGGCCATCTTTGGTCTCGGTTATCTGGAGGCCGTTAGTGAAGAAGATATTCTGGCGCTGTCAAAATGGCAGAAGACGGTAGGCTTAAATGGTCGGCCTAATTTTGTGCGCGATGATGTGAACGATAAGATATCGTTAGGTCGATTTGGATGGAAGGCGAATCAGCCGAATATTAAGCAGCAGCTGGCAACGGCATTCCTGAGCGATATAGGTACGACATCTGAGATCTACCCAACTCAAAATTGCACCGCCGTGCAAAAGGAATGTTTGGCCGCTAAACATAGTGGAAAGCCCGAGCTGCGCCAAGAATTATGGGAAGCCTTAACGTTTTGGGTATCGTCACTCGACGCGCCACCACAACGCGATACTGATAAGCCTGCCGTAATGCGCGGCGAAAAATTATTTGATTCTGCTAAATGTTCCCAGTGCCATGTGTCAGAGTTAAAAGTAGGTAAATCAGCTTTGCTGTCACAGCTAACTAGCAAAACTATACGACCTTATACCGATCTGCTGTTGCATGACATGGGCCCAGATTTGGCAGATGGTCGCCCCGATTTCAAAGCGGGTGGTCGTGATTGGCGTACGCCACCACTATGGGGTATTGGACTTTCTAAGCAGGTCAATGGCAGTACAAACTTTCTGCATGATGGACGTGCGCGCAATTTGCTAGAAGCAGTGGTGTGGCACGGTGGTGAAGCGGCTCCGTCTCGCGATTTATTCGCGAAGTTATCAGAAGCTGAGCGAAATGATTTGATCGCATTTCTGAATTCGCTTTAATGGTTATGGATGATCGCCGAAATTAATGATCCATATTCCTGACCAGGTTGGTCAGGCGTATTACTTTGTTCAGCTAGGTGTGTGAACCGTTCCAATTAAATCTTCTGCAGCGACACGCGGGCTGATGCGGCCTCGAGACTTTCCTTTCGTTCGCTGTATCGATCGACCAGATAAGGTGAAACATCCCGCGTTAGTAATGTGAACTTCACTAATTCTTCCACCACATCGACCAGACGATCGTAATAGCTAGAAGGTTTCATCCGACCGGATTCATCGAATTCTTCATACGCTTTGGGCACAGACGATTGGTTAGGAATAGTCAGCATGCGCATCCAGCGCCCAAGCACGCGCATCTGATTGACGGCGTTAAACGATTGCGAGCCACCGTTGACTTGCATCACAGCCAGAGTTTTGCCTTGAGTAGGGCGCACGGCACCTAATGCCAAAGGTATCCAATCTATCTGAGCTTTCATGATGCCCGTCATGGCACCATGCCGTTCCGGTGACGACCAGATCATGCCTTCCGACCAAGCGCACAGTTCCCGCAGCTCGACTACTTTGGGATGAGTATCAGGTGCATCATCTGGCAGCGGTAAGCCACTAGGATTAAAAAAGCGCGCTTCAGCTCCATACGCTTTCAACAAGCGAGCGGCTTCTTCTGCTTGCAGACGACTAAATGAGCGAGCGCGTAACGATCCGTACAAAAGTAAAATTCGAGCAGGATGAATGGACTGCTTAGTCTGAGATGGCAGCGCTGGATCAATCGGTGAAAAACATTGTTCCTCGATATTCGGCAAATCACCGAGCAATTGAGATTTGTTCATGAAAATTAAAGTTAGTTAGTGAATTGCGCTTACTACAGCAAGTAAATGACAAAGCGTTTTGTTATCGTGCTAAACACCTTCTACAATACATGCTCGACCAACTGAGCAACTCATGCGCAGATTTTTTAACGTTGTATAAGCCGGAGAGTGGTACCACGCAGTGGCTATTTCGATAGAGGGAAATTCAACTACTACAGTGCGAAGCATGTTGTGATGTCCTTCATCGACACCTTCTACTTGCAACCGTTTACCTCCACGCACCACAAATCTTCCGCCCACAGCTTCGATAGTCGACAGTACTTGTGAGCGATAGGTTTCATAGATTGTTGGATCGGTAACCGTTAATTCTGCGATAAGAAAGGCTTTTGGCATGAAGAATCCGTGGAAATAATTTCAGAGTGATTTTTTTAAGAATGCCTGCAATTCACCGGCATCTCGCTCAGCGATGATCCTATCTATTTCTTTGCCCGCTTTAAAAATGATGATGGTACTTTGGAGTTTTCCATTGAAAAATTTCACATGCTTTCTTTGGCTATCGTAATCCACTTCAAAAAATACGACATCCTTAAAGTCAGGTGAATTCATGGCCGCGTTGATTTGCACATCCTGAGCCTTGCAGGTACCGCACCAGTCCGCATGGATATGAACGACCAGAGTTTTACCTTCAGCTAACAGGGCATCAAATTCCTGCTGTGTATAAAATTTTCCTGCAGCTTGTGAATGATTCACGACCAACAGAAATAACAATGCAAAAAATTGCTTAATAAATTGCATGCCGTTTTACCTTTACATACATAAGTTAGTTTGAATCACAAGCGACGTGTATCAAACTTTTGGGATTGATTCGATCAGTTTCATTTTTCCATTCGCCAGCAGACAACTGCTCGTAGACCAGGTTTTTTCGTGCTTCGTTGTCTGAGTAAAAAAAAGTCTTAATAATTTTTGATCGATTTTTCTCGCAGTCAAACTCCAGCAAAACTTTGGTCGAACTGTAATAAAACGTGTCGTCTTTTCCGGTGTGGTAAACAGTTATCGATTTCATATGCCTGTATGAAAAGATCACTAGCATTCGTGCAATCGACTTCTGTCTTTCGATACTTGTTTTTTCGGGGAAGGCCGCTTTTAAGTCTGGATCGGCATAGGCCTTAGTTTCTGCCTGACTGAAGCTTGCTACCAGTAATCCGATCATCAGTATGAGAGTGTGTTTTTTCTTCATCATGTTGTCGCAGCGAGGTATAGGTCTGATGTTGTTATAGCACAGTCCTTCATGGGTTAAGGTAGTCCAGCGTATTTCCAAAATGAGTACGTCTGCAAACCGTCATTACGCGCTCTTGCGGCAGCGCGTCATTGCGAAAAATTCTTGTTCCGACTACATTGGGGTTGTCGGTCCTTAATAGTCCGGCACAACATAATGAGAAGAGAAGATCTCACCAATGAGTGAAGCTCTCTTAACATAACAAGCCTCCATGATGGGGCGATAACAAAGCCGGACAAGGAGACAGTATGGCAATCCATTCATGGCACGTTCCTCGTTGGAGCATTCGCCTTCTTGCAAGTTTGTTTATTCCCTTAGGCATGTCTTTAGCGGTGACCGCTGTTGCTCAAGAAACTAAACCCGTACGAATTGGCGTACCCACATCAGTGCAATTGCAGGTGGGTAGAGATACGCTCACTGCCGTCAAAATGGCAGTTGATGAAGTGAATAAAAAAGGTGGCGTGCTGGGCCGAAAGTTAGAATTTGTTTCGGCGGACGAGACTGAAAACCCTGAGACGGGTATTAGCGCCATACGCAAGTTGGTGGCTGATGAAAAAGTCGATGTACTTATTGGTGGTTATACCAGCGGCGTGACCTTAGCTCAGTTGCCACACATCGCAGCAGCTAAGATGATTTACTTGGGCGTAGGCGCCGCTTCTCCGAGCATCACCAACAAAGTAAAAACCGATTACGACAACTATAAATATATCTTTCGCGTTGGGCCTATCAATGCGGCACATCAGGCACGCGGCTTGGTCGACTTTATTTCTAATTTTGTGATCGGCGAATTAGGCTACAAAAAAATTGCGATTGTTGGAGAGAATGCCAAGTGGGTACAAGACTTAGTGCCTGTGTTGAGTAAGGGTGCAAAAGAAGTCGGCGCTGATATTCGAATGACAGAGTTATTCGATACCCAGACATCAGATTTTTCACCACTATTGGCCAAGATCAAAGCGAGTGGAGCTCAATATCTGATCGTGACTGTTTCACATGGCTCCAGCGATACGTTTGCCAAGCAATGGCATGACGCTCAAGTGCCTGTGCCGTATGGCGGCATTGATGTGAAGAGCATGGATGGGGATTTTTATAACCGCATCGGTGGCAAATCGATTTCCGAAGTGGCGGCTAATTTCGCTGTGCGTGCGCCGTTGACTAAAAAGACCATTCCTTTTTTCGATGCATTCAAAAAAGTCTCACCTAACTATCCGGTATATACCGCCTATTTTGCCTATGACGCTGTCTTTCTGTATGCCGATGCAGTGAAGCGTGCGGGTAGTTTCGACACAGACAAAATTATCAAAGAACTAGAAAAAACAAAACACGAAGGTATCGCCGGTGAGATTTCATTTGATGAAAACCACGACCTCATGACCGGTAAGGGCAAGACCAATTTAGTCTTCGCGCAATGGCAAGATAAAGGCGAGCGCGTCGTGATTTATCCCAAGGAGCTACGCACGGGTAATTTCATTCTGCCGCCCTGGATGAAGTAGTGGAGATACTTATTTACGGCGCTGTCACCAGCGCCATTTATGCCATGTTGGCCGTCGGGTTCACGCTAATTTTTGGCGTGGCCCGCGTGCTTAATCTCGCTCATGGATCTTTCTATGCATTGGGGGCCTACGGTACCTATGTGCTGACGTCAATCGTTGGATTGCCACTGTGGTTGGCAGCACTATTAGCGATTGCAGCGGTGTCACTGTTTGGTGTCATCGTAGAAAAAGTATTGATTCGCCCATTGCGTTATTCACAGCTTGGTGTGTTGATGATTACGCTAGCAGTATCTCTGGTGGTAGAGCAGGCATTATTTTTGATTTTTGGTTCAGAGTACCGCAACGTGCCGGCATTCATCGATACAAAAGTCAGTATCGGAGGCGTGGATGTAGCAGGCCAGCGTTTGCTCACACTCGTGGTTGCTGTGGTTGCGATCGGTGCGCTGTATTTATTTATTCAGCGTACCCGTCTTGGTAGCGCCATTCTCGCTATTTCACAAGATGCTGAAGCCGCCAAATACATGGGTATACCGAGTGATCGTATTTTTTCATTAGTCATGGCGATCTCAGCATCGTTGGCGGCACTAGCAGGTGTGTTAGCTGGTCCATTTCTTTCGGTGCAGCCTTCCATGCATTTACTTCCCATTGTTAAAGCATTCGCGATTGTGATTGTGGGTGGCCTTGGTTCTATTCCCGGAAGTATTCTGGCGGCGCTCATGTTGGGTTATGCCGAGACCTTGGTGGCTTATTTGATTTCAACTAGCTGGACTGAAATCGTTTCTGTGTTAGCGACGCTGTTGACCTTGGTGCTACGGCCTGCAGGTATTTTCGGCAAACGAGCCGCATTCTAGGGACGACTACGTGAACGGATTTCAGCAAATTGACAAACTCAGTGGCATGGCTGGCGCAGCAGCACTTGTTGTTCTAGCGGTCGCACCACTAGTCTTTCCTGGAAATTATCTCATCGGTGTATTAACCGTTGCGGCTATCTATGGCATCTGGGCAGTAAGTTGGGATTTCATGTCCGGCTTAACTGGCCGAGAAAATTTTGGACACTCGCTGTTTATAGGTGTGGGTGCTTATGTGGCTGGCGTTGTTAATGTACAGCTGGAGCTTGGACCGTGGTGGAGCTTGCCTGCCTCAATGCTAATAGCCGTGGCGTTTGCTTTGTTGCTGGGTTTTCCTACGTTGCGATTAAAAGGTCCGTATTTCGCGCTAGCGATGCTATCTGCTGCCGTCATCATGCAACGATTGATGCTAATTTTTTGGGAGTACACCGGCGGAGAAGAGGGCATACAAGATATCGCACCATTAATTCGAAATAATCTTCACTATTACTGGTTTGTGTTAGCGGTATTAGGCACGACGACATTTATATTAAGTTGGATGGCACGATCGCGTTGGGGGTTGATTCTGCGCGCTATACGCGGTGATGAAGCAACGTGTTTAGCAGCGGGTATTCCGATCACCACCTACAAAATTGTCTCGCTGGTTATTAGCGCGGCATTTGCTGGTTTAGGCGGTGCTTTGTATGCCCACTATCAGCTACAAGTGAGTCCACAATTATTTGCCGTTGTGACGTCCGTGACCATCATCACTATGGTGTACGTAGGTGGTATGGGCACTATCTATGGCTCCGTGGGTGGCGCGCTTCTGCTAACGCTGTTAACCGAAGGCTTGCGTAATTTTGGTGAATGGCGATTGATGATTTATAGCCTCTTACTGATTTTTATTTTATTTTTTCTTCCGAATGGCTTTATCGCTCCACTTTGGAAACGAGTGCGATCAGGAATGGGTGATAAAGCATGAGTTCAGTGCTACTTGAGGTTGACAGCGTTGATAAGCGCTTTGGTGGGCTGCATGCGGTCAAGCAGGTGAGTATGCAAATTCGCCGCGGCGAGATCGTTGGCATACTCGGCCCAAATGGTGCGGGCAAGACCACACTGTTTAACATGCTCACGAACTTCATTCCACCCGATAACGGTCGAGTTATTTTTAATGGTCAGTCCTTGCAGGGAGTGAAGCCACATAAAATCGTTACCTTAGGAATTGCACGCACATTTCAATTGTGCCGTCCATTCGTTGGATTATCTGTTTTAGAAAATGTATTGGTGGGCAGCTTAGGCCCGCGAGTGCGGCACGATGGTCTGGGCGATCGAGCCATGCAGCTATTGAAACAAGTCGGTTTAGAAGCGAAGGCGCATACTCCATCAGAGTTACTTTCGTATGGCGATTTACGTCGATTAGAAATTGCCCGTGCATTAGCCGCTGAGCCTGAATTATTATTACTTGATGAGCCTTTCGCTGGTTTGGGCTCATCAGAAATTGAAGCGATTTCATCATTGATACGTCAGCTACATGCTGAGAAGCAGCTCACCATTTTATTAATCGAGCATAAGCTGCGCGAATTCATGCAGCTAGTCTCGCGCGTAATCGCACTTGATTTTGGTGAAGTGATTGCTGAAGGGTCGCCCGCAGAGATCGTGGCGCATCCACGGGTGATTGAAGCTTATATAGGTAAACAAACTGAGATGGCGGTCCATCATGCTGCTTAAACTCGATCAGCTAACCGCGGCGTATGGGCAAGCGATAGCCCTGGAAAAAATTCAGCTACAGATACAGCCGGGCGAATTGGTAGCAATATTAGGTCCGAATGGCGCAGGTAAATCGACCTTACTTAAAGTGATATCTCGTGCGATGAACTCCCATGGCACACTGGAATTTAATGGCAAGTCACTGCATACCTTTTCTACTGAACAAGTGGTCGGTTTAGGTATTTGTCATTGTCCTGAAGGGCGCCGTTTATTTCCTGAATTATCGGTGATGAAAAATCTACAGTTAGGTGCCTACCTTCGAACCAATCGTCACGACGTGGCGAACGATCTGGCGCGAGTGTTTTCGCTGTTTCCTATTTTGTCTGAGCGACAAGATCAAATTGTCAGCACCCTCTCTGGAGGGCAGCAGCAAATGGTAGCCATTGGTCGCGCCTTGATGGGGGATCCCCAATTATTACTGCTGGATGAACCTTCCGTTGGTATTGCGCATCGATTGAAGATGGAAATTTTTGCTGCGATTAGAAAAATTTGTGATGGCGGCGTGGCCATACTCATGGCAGAACAAGATGCCCAATCGGCACTACATATTGCTGATCGTGCGTATGTGCTGGAACATGGATCCGTTGCACAGGAAGGCAGTGCATCCGCTTTAGCCACGGACGATAGAATCCGAAAAATTTACTTAGGTGTAGGTTGAGTTAGTGATTTGCTGATACAGCTGTATATCGCTTTTCCAGACTTTTGATTGTTCGCAATTTCCTCATAGTCCCAACAAACTTTTTACGTATTCTCTCAGTTTGACTCCCATCTAAGCTGTGTTCATATACACAAGTAAGTGTATAAATCTTCAAATAAAACTCTTTATTAGAATGATTTGATAATCAATATCAAATTATTGGTTACATGATTGAATTTAGGGCCTATGATGGGTTTACCTAATTCGGCATAGCTCACCCATATTTGCTGTAGCTTTTAGGCTTGCCTTATGGGTTCAGAACGGCCTTGTTCAGGCATACCTGGCTTCTAAAAATGCCCATCTCACCACTTGGAAATGAATTTCTCGCTAAGCTTCCCAAACTAGACTACGACCAATTACGTTTAATGCTGCAGGTAGTCTTTTTGAAAAAAGGACAGGTTTTATACGCTCAGGGTAGTTCGCCTGACATGATTTATTTTCCGGTATCTACCGTGGTATCTCTTTTCGTTGAGCTGAGTGACGGCTATTCAATTGAAGCCCTTACTTTTGGGAGAGAGAGTATTGTCGGCGCGGCTATTCCAGAGGCTGGGAGTGTTGGTACGTTACGGATCAGAGAAGAAGGTATCGCGTATAAAATTTCTGCATCTAATTTCAATGAAAATGTATTAAAAATTTTATCGATATCTCAGGCAGCCAGTCAATTTTACGTCTCCATCATTGAGATGATGATGCGTAATATTGCATGTGTGAGCCATCATAGGCTGATCCAACAATTAATTCGCTGGATACTCCAGACGCTAGATTCGACTCAGTCGACCACGATCTTATTTTCTCACGCAGAGCTTGGGATGATGTTAGGCGTGAGACGCGAAGCCATTAGCTTGGCGCTCAATGAACTCTATTTGCTTGATGCTGTACTTTTAAAACGTAATCGTGTTGAAGTGCTGGATCGATCGCTGCTTGAAAAAATGGTCTGTGAGTGCTATCGACTGACGTGCGTGCCTTCAAACCTACGTTTGTTTTCCAACTGATGTGACAACTTCTCAGGGGCCTTGAGCTTTTGCTTTTTGTTTCTGGTCCTCGGTGTGCTGTAGCACAGACCAATAACCCTATTCACGGTACCGTTATTGTGTTTGGTTCTTTTGGTCCAGCTAAACGCTAGGTCGAGTTTGTAAGTAGTCTCTTTGTGACAAGAAAGCTGTCATACCTTGTTCGACAATCTTCAAATAGACAGGCGGCGGCAATGAATTCACCATCGGTAGCTGTTAACCGTACATATCCATTCCCTAAGGTAGTTACTACAATCGAAAAACCAGAAAGTCACGGTAGTGACTCATGTAGATTTAGCTTATCTGACCTATGTGATTTTCTTGGCATATCCATGCCTAGTAGTCGTAAAAACAGCGAATTTTATTTTCAGCATTTACAATTCAAATCAGGGCAAAAAGTATTCACTACGGGGCAAGATTTCAGCTCAATTTATATCGTTCATTCAGGGTTTTTAAAAACCTCATCAATTAGTAGTTCTGGTGGTGAACAAATTCTGTGTTTCCCAATGAAGGGCGACATCATGGGTGTGGATGGTATTCATTCAAAAAATTACAAATCTGAAGTTACCGCTTTATCCGACTGTAATTTAATTAGCCTACCTTTAAAAACACTTATTTTATTAGCTCGTGAACATAGTGAATTAGAAGAATTAATGTACCGAATGATTAGCTCTGAATTGATTCGTGAGCAAGAGATGATTGGAATTATGGGATCTCAGAACGCTGAATCGCGAGTTGCTTTTTTTCTAGTTCAATTGTCGGATAGATTTCAATTGATGGGCTATTCTGCTAAATCATTTATTTTGCGAATGAGTCGAGAAGAAATTGGTAGCTATTTGGGCTTATCGATGGAGACAGTGAGTCGCTCTTTTTCACAATTCGATCGAATCGGTGCGATCAATGTACGATCTCGCCATGTCAGCATTAACAGTAAAGAAGTACTGGAGCAGTTATTTAAATTTCCAGAGTCAAAAATTGGCTCAACTACAAAATCGCGGATGTTAGCTAAATAGAGTTGGTCAGCGCTTATGTGTGATGAGGGTAGATTGGCTAGTTAGTCTGGCATGTCGTAGCAACCCCAATAAATGCTAACATTTGGGCATTAACCGCCTAATAATGGGGAGACGCCATGAATGACCAGTCCGAGTTGTCGGCCATCCAGCTAAATCAACAGTATTTGGGGACTGGGAATTCTCCCAGCCTGCCATCCATCCCAGTATTTACGACGCTGGCTGAAGAAAGGCTTCATCGCAAGCAAAAGCTAGCTGGCGCATTTCGTTTGTTTTCACGCTTTGGGTTTGATGAAGGCGTAGCCGGTCATATTACTGCGCGCGATCCTGAATTTACGGATTCCTTTTGGGTCAACCCCTACGGTGTTCACTTCAGTCAGGTCAAAGTATCGAATTTGATTCGTGTTGATCACGAAGGTAATGTGGTTGAGGGTGATTATCCAGTGAACTGCGCTGCATTTGCGATTCATGCTGCTGTTCATACCTTGCGTCCCGATGTGAATGCAGCGGCGCATACGCATTCCCCTTATGGCCGTGCATGGTCTGCACTGGGTCGTACCTTGGATTGCATTACTCAAGATGCCTGTGCTTTTTATAATGATCATGCTGTCTATGAAAATTTTGGTGGTGTGGCGGTCGAAGTGGATGAGGGCGTTCGCATCGCCCAAGCCTTAGGTCAGCATAAGGCTGCAATTTTGCAGAACCACGGCATTATTACTGCAGGCCAAACGGTCGATGCTGCCGCTTGGTGGTACATCTGTCTTGAGCGTAGCTGCCAGGTTCAGCTGCTGGCTGAAGCGGCGTCGCATGGCAAGCCACTTAAAACCATATCTCCAGAATCAGCCCGTCAAACCTTTGACATCGTCGGTTCTCCCTACGCAGGTTGGTTCCAGTTCCAGCCGCTGTATGCACGCATACTGAAAGAGCAGCCAGACTTTCTGGATTGATCTCTCTTGCAAAGCTGCTATCGGTTGGTAGTGGCAGCTTTGCATTTGCTAAGGCCAGACTTCTGCTATTGCGAAGTTAATTATTCGATCAGCGTGCGATGGGTAGCAGGCTAGATTGATAAAATGTGCTGCTAGAAGTAAGCGAGCATGAGAGATGTGTTCGCGATGCTTGGCAACCTCGGTAAAACACGATTCATGGCAACCACTTCGCTTCGCAGGCCTCCTGAGATTTTTGATTACATCATTGTGGGAGCCGGTGCCGCTGGAGCCATTCTGGCGAATCGATTAAGCGACGATAGAAACGTCACCGTGTGTTTACTTGAAGCGGGGCCGAGTGACTGGCATCCCTGGCTGCATATTCCTGCAGGCTTCGTCAAAGTTCTGTTTGATCCTCAATTCACCTGGCAATTTTCTTCTGAACCTAATTCACAAACGATGGGTCGGCGCGTGCCTTTGCCGCAGGGGCGTGTTCTGGGTGGTTCGAGCTCGATCAATGGTTTGGTCTACAACCGCGGTCAGCGTGAAGATTATGATGAGTGGGCAGCGTTAGGTAATCGCGGCTGGAGCTACGCTGATGTTTTACCTTACTTTAAGCAGAGTGAGCAGTATGCCTTGGGCGACTCTACGTTTCGTGGTCGTGATGGAATGCTGCCGGTGAGTGACATTGATTGGCATCACCCGATCAGCGATGCATTCATCGCTGGCGCGCAAGGTTTAGGTATTCCGCGCAATGAGGATTACAACGGCGCCTCGCAAGCGGGCGTAGGTTTTTTTCAGCGCACGATTCATCAAGGCTGGCGCATGAGTACATCGCGCACCTTTCTGAAGCCCGCCAGTTCGCGCAGCAATCTGTCTACACGAACGCATGCGCGAGTGACTCGTATTGTGGTGGAGGGCAGCCGTGCAACCGGAGTTCAATATGTGCGTGGTAACTCATCCAATAATTTGCATGAAGTCCGTGCTCGCCGCGAAGTGATTATTTGTGCCGGTGCGATTAATACGCCGCGCTTATTGCAGCTTTCAGGTATTGGTGACGCTGAGTTTTTGCAGGAAAAAGGGATACGCGTACATCGTCACCTGCCAGGTGTGGGACAAAATCTATCGGATCATTTTTCTATACGATTGGTCGCACGCGCGAAAAATGCGCGCACCATGAATGAAATGTCGCGCGGTTTACATTTAATGGGGCAGGTGACACGTTGGTTAGTGGGTAAACCCAGCATACTGGCATTGAGCCCCTCATTGATTCATTTTTTCTGTAACTCACATGGCGATTCAAGTCGCCCTGATTTACAGGGCGTCTTTTCACCGGCAAGCTATCGCGAAGGTTACGTCGGTATGCTCGATACCTATCCCGGTATGACGTGCGGTGTGTGGCAGCATAGGCCTGAGAGTCGCGGGTATGTGCAGTTGCGTAGTGCAGACCCATTTGACGATCCGCTGATACAGCCTAACTATCTTAGCCACGAGCACGATCAGCAGACCTTGATTCGCGGCGTGCGCCTGGCACGCCGCCTTTTGCAAACTCCTGAGTTAGCAACGTATGTTCAGTCTGAATCTATGCCGGGTAGTGATAAAACCACCGACGAAGAGTTATTAAGTTTCATACGACAGTATGGTGTCTCTTCTTACCATTTAAATGGCACAGCACGTATGGGTAAAGCGGATGATACTGGCTCGGTAGTGGATGATGAATGTCGTGTGCATGGAATTCAAAATCTACGTATCGCTGATTCATCCGTGATGCCGACCATACCATCAGCAAATATTTGTGCTGCTACGATGATGATTGCGGAAAAAGCGGCTGATCTGATACGAGGACGAGTGCCTTTATCACCAAGTAATGTTTAATAACAATAAATAAAAAATCATGAACAACCCATCTTTTGACTATGTCATCGTCGGCGCAGGTGCTGCAGGCTGTGTGTTAGCGCATCGTTTATGTGAAGACGGTCGCTATAGCGTTTGTTTGCTAGAAGCAGGCCCATCGGATCGGCATCCGTTCATTCATATTCCGGCAGGCTTCATTTATGTAGGCCACAATCCTAATTACACGTGGGATTTTTCAACAGAGCCTTCGGAAGGTTCTGCGGGTCGACGTGTCACCACACGCTTGGGTCGCACGCTGGGTGGTTCAAGCGCGATTAATGGTTTTAACTACACACGTGGTCAGCCTGAAGATTTTGATCAATGGGCGGCGTTAGGAAATCCTGGTTGGCGCTATCAAGATATCCTGCCTTATTTCAAACGATCAGAGCGATTCTTAGGTAAAGGCGATCCTAGTGTGCGTGGTCGTGATGGTTTGCTACCTATTAGTGATTGTGATTGGCGTCACCCATTGTGTGATGCGTTTATTGAGTCTGCTGGTCAGTATGGTTTGCCAACGCATGTGGATTACAACCGTGGTGATCAGACCGGCGCAGGTTACTACCAGCGCTGGATACACAAAGGCCGACGCTTTAGTGCAGCGACTGCATTTCTTAATCCCGCGAAGGCCACAGGTCGTTTGACGATTAAGACTAACGCGCATGTAAATAAGATACTTTTTGAAGGTAAGCGCGCTATCGGCGTGAGCTATCAACACGAACATGGCGGAGCTGTGCATACAGTGCATGCTAAGCGTGAAGTCATCCTCTCAGCCGGTGCTGCGAATACGCCGAAAATTTTGCAGCTCTCTGGAGTGGGTCCGATTGAGCAATTACAAAAATTCGGTATCCCTGTAGTGCATGCGTCAGAACACGTTGGTCAGAACTTTCAAGATCACTACATGATCCGCACCATTTTGCGCGTGAAAGGTGTGACCACCATTAATCACACTGCGCGTGGGATTCGATTAATTGGAGAAATCGCTAAATGGTTGATGGGTAAACCGAGTGTGATTACGATTAGCCCATCAGTGGCATTTGCGTTTACGAAATCACGTCCTGAGCTAGCCTTGAACGATCTGCAATTCCATTTTTCGCCGGGTAGTTATGCCTCCGGTGTGGCGGGTCAGTTAGATAGTTTTCCGGGTATGACTTTAGGTTTTTATCAGTTGCGTCCAACCAGTAAAGGGCAGGTCAGTTTGCGCTCACGCGACCCGTTTGATTTACCGCTGGTTCAACCTAACTACTTACAAAGTTCAGAAGATCAGCAAGTCGCTATCGATGGATTGAGATTATCTCGTCACTTAATGCATAGTGCGCCGCTAATGCCTTACATTGAGCGTGATGAATTTCCTCCAGCAAGTGCTGCGAGTGATTCTGAATTACTCGATTGCGCACGACAGCGTGGCACAACCGGTTGGCACTTTGTTGGTACCTGCAGTATGGGTAAAGTGGTTGATGCGGAGCTGCGTTTAAAAGGGATCGATGGTTTACGTATTGTCGATGCCTCTGTCATGCCGACTATGCCCTCTGGGAATACCGGTGCGCCGACCATGATGGTGGCTGAAAAAGCGGCTGATCTTATTTTAGGTAAAGCGGCTCTGGCTGCCTAGATCGGTGCTTGCTAAGCGAAGATGTGGCGGACCGTACCTTTTGTGTCAGACTCTGAGGTGATGTAATCACTTCAGTAGTTTGTAACGCTTCGATGAAATTTTCTGATCTCAGTCTAGATACATTGCTAAAGCAAGAGCCCGGTGTCTTGTATGAACAAGCGCTGCGCTGGCGTCATGGCGATGGGCTGGGCACAGATTTGCATACCGCGCGACGCGTATTTGGATTTCTTGCATTGTGTCGTCACTCCGGAGCGCGCTATCAGCTAGGTGTGATGAACTTGCGTGGCGAGGCAGGTGCAAAAGATCGGGTGCGTGCGTTGATGTGGTTTCGTTTGGCGCAAGGTCGTGATGAGCCGCGGGCTGCTTCGCAAATCACAATGCTGAGCGAGGAATTAACGGGCTTAGATGCGCGTCACGCTCTAAAAATGATGGCCGAAGTAAAGAAAGCAGTGAACTTGCTTGTGGCAGCACGTAACCCAGAAGATGAAGGCCATGTGCCAGCGATGGCAGCGCTAGGTGCGCAACAGCTTGCAGGAGTAGATGTTGAGCAGGATGCCAGCATGGCACTGGAGTGGTTGCAACGCGCCACGCACCGAAATAATTCCGATGCACAGTATCACCTAGGCATGGCCTATGCCAGCGGCCACGGCGTACGAAAAAATATAACCGAAGCCTTGCGATTACTTCAGCTGTCATCAGAACAAGGCCAACGCGAAGCACGTTATCACTGGGCTAAATTACTTGAGCAACATCCCAAGCTAATCCAAGCTAAGGGTCAAGTCAGGCACTTGTATGAATCTGCCGCAATGCAAGGATACGCGCCAGCTCAATTAAGGTTAGGTTATTTACTTCGAGGCGAGTGGATAGCGCCGCCGCAGAATCTACGCGCTGATGAAACCATTACAGGTCATAAAAAATCTGTATTTAAACGACATAACGATCCTGATTTGATTAGCGCGTTACGATATTTCATGATGGCGGCAGAGCAGGGCAACGCCGATGCACAGTTTGAAGTGGGGCAGATGATGGCGCAGGGCCTGGGTACGGCACAATTATTTGAAGAGGCTATGCGTTGGTATGAATTATCGGCGCGACAAGGGCATGCGAAGGCACAATTTAATATCGCTTTTCTGTATGCCTACGGACAGGGCGTCGATCAAGATATTCTGAAAGCCTATGAGTGGTATCGCATAAGCCATTTGTGTGCTTATCCGTTAGCAAAAAAGCCGATGGAATCTACGGCCAAAAAATTATCATTAGGCGAGATAGAGATGGCGGATTGGCGAGCAGATAGTTTTATTTATAATTTACCAGAACGTGAAGATAACTAACCCCTACTCGGAGATTAATGATGCGTGTTTTTTTATTGAGTGTGATGCTATCCCTCTGCAGTTTGTCTGCGCAAGCGGCGTTGAGTATTTTGATTGAAACACGTGATGGCATTTTGTACATTGACAAAGAAGCGGCCGAAAAAAATGGAAACATACTGCGCGTTATGAGTACCCAAGACTTTCATAAGCCCCAAACATTGAACGGGCATGAGTACCTCAGTGCCAAAGCTTGGTATGACGTCGATTGTGATGGAAAGAAAATTCGCCAGGTTAGTTTAGAGGTTTTTCCTGAAAACATGGCTATGGGTCCTGCATTACATAAAGAGTCTGAAGCTCAAGCGTGGGTTGCTTCAGATCAGAATCGCAGGCACGAGGCTATCTGGAAAGGCATTTGCGCCCAACGCTGATCAAAATCAAATTGAGCCATAGTTTGTGCTTTATTCAATCGATCAAACGTAACTCTTATGTGTTCTGCTGAGTGGGTGTGTAAGCTTCATCGATAGTCGCCTCAATGGGCGTTATTCAGACAAAATAAACTTAATAAAAATCGTGAACTACCTGATCGATGAAACTATCAATTAAACACATGCTCTGAACGCAGGTCCGCGAGCGATTGGTCATGCCGATCAGCAAGCAGCCTGTGGACCAACCACCAGTAATTGATAAGAGGAAAATCATGAAAACCTGCCTGATCCTTATGGCGTTCCTGTCGCTTGCGGCTTGCAGCCATTTACCCGCAAATTCGTCCGCACAATCCAGTGCGGTTGAGCATCCTGACGTCTTTCATTCCTACATTGATTGATGTTTTTAAACTAAGTACCCGACCACCGGGTGACGTGCTTGCACGTTAGTCCGGTCGGTCATCGACTTTAATTTACGGATAACAAAAGTTCTTCAGGTGAAAAGTTCTTCAGGTAAAATCTGAACGGTCGTGCTTAAAAGAAGACTGAACGGAGACTGCATGGATCTGAACTACGCGCCAGAGGATTTAGCCTTTCGCGACACGGTACGCTCGTGGATAGCAGCTAATCTTCCCAAAGACTTGCAGCATAAGGTCTTGAATCACAAACGATTACAGCGCGAAGACTATGCGCGCTGGCACAAAATTGTTTACCAACAAGGTTGGGTCGCACCCGCTTGGCCGGTAGAACATGGCGGCACGGGCTGGACCAAAGTTCAGCAGCATATTTGGGAAGAAGAGTGCGCACGCGCTGGCTCGCCTCCCATTCTTGCTTTCGGCGTGAATATGGTCGGACCGGTGATCATTGCCTTTGGAAACGACGCCCAGAAGCAGCACTATCTGCCACGTATTCTTGCGTGCGATGACTGGTGGTGCCAAGGCTATTCTGAGCCGGGCTCAGGATCAGATCTGGCTTCGCTCAAAACACGTGCAGAAAACAAAGGCGATCACTACATCGTCAATGGCCAAAAAACTTGGACTACGTTAGCCCAGTATGCGGACATGATGTTTTGTTTAGTCAGAACCGATACTGGAGTGCGCAAGCAAGAAGGTATTTCTTTTCTGCTGATTGACATGAAGACGCCGGGTATTACTGTGCGCGCCATCATTACCCTCGATGAAGATCACGAAGTGAATGAAGTCTTCTTCGACAATGTGCGTGTACCTGCACAAAATCTCGTCGGCGAAGAAAATCGCGGCTGGACCTATGCAAAATATTTACTCGGTCATGAACGCACCAACATCGCTGCAGTTGGACGCTCTAAACGCGAACTGATGTTCATTAAGCGACTCGCAACGCGCATGCAAAAAAATGGACAGCCATTGCTTCACGATCCTGTCTATGCACATAAAGTAGCGGCCCTAGAAATGGACTTGATGGCATTGGAAGTCACTGTTCTGCGAGTGATTTATCAAGAGGCCAAGCAGCGCGCTCCTGGCCCTGAAGCATCCATGCTAAAAATCAAAGGTACCGAGATACAGCAGCGTCTGACTGAGCTGATGGTTGAAGCCGCGGGCCCTATGAGTTTGCCATTTGATCCAACCTATCTTGAAGGTGAGTCTGAGCACAGCGTTGCAGCAGACGATGACGCAGCGCCGTTGCTACCGTATTACTTCAACTATAGAAAAACGTCGATCTATGGCGGTTCGAACGAAATTCAGCGCAATATCATCACCCAGATGATTCTGGGTTTATAGAGCGTCCATTCAAGGAGATAGCTATGGACTTTGACTTGTCGCCTGAGCAGCAGCAGCTTTTCGATGCGATTACGCGCTGGGCTGAAAAAGATTACGGGTTTGAGACGCGTAAAAAAATTATTTATTCAGAGATTGGCCATTCAGCTGCGGCGTGGAATGCACTCGCGGAATTAGGTGTGCTGGCATTACCTGTGCCTGCTGACTATGATGGTTTTGATGGAACAGCGATTGATCAGATGGTGGTGATGCAGGCACTCGGTAGAGCCTTAGTGATTGAGCCGGTGTTCGCTACGTTGTTGGGTGTTGAGTTTTTAAAACTCGCCAACGGTCAAGGTGAATTACTGTCGAAAGTGGCGAGTGGTGAAGCAAAGCTCGCGTGTGCTTTAAGCGAGCGCCAGTCTCGCCATGAGTTACACACCATTAGCCTGAGCGCAACTCGCAAGGGCGATGGTTGGATATTGGATGGTGAAAAGGTCAATGTACTGCACGCAGCCCAAGCCGATTATTTGATTGTCTCAGCGCGTAGTGGTGGTGCTGCGCGTGACACAGCAGGGATTTCTTTATTCTTGGTACCAGTGACTAGCGCTGGAATTTCTCTGCATGAAAGTCGTAACAACGATGGCATGCGCAGCGCGACCGTTCAATGTAAACAGGTGCATGTACCCGCAACTGCGCTGTTAGGTAAGGAATCAGAGGGCTGGGATGTTCTGGATGCAGCGGCTGATCATGGTGTGAGTTTGTTGTGCTCTGAAGCGCTGGGCGTGATGGAAGCGTTGCAGGCAGCGACTTTAGAGTACATTCGCACACGTCAGCAATTTGGCGTACCGATTGGTAAATTTCAAGTGCTTCAGCACCGCATGGCAGATATGTTCATGCAGCTGGAACAAGCGCGTTCTATGACTATGCTCGCTGCAGTGAAAGTCGCTTCAGCTGATGTGGCTGAACGTCGTCGCGTGGTGTCTGCTGCGAAAGCGCGGGTGGGCGAGGCGATGAAGTTTGTAGGCCAGCAAGCGGTGCAGCTGCATGGCGGTATGGGCGTCACAAATGAAATGCCTGCAGCGCATTACTTTAAACGACTCTCTGCGATTGAGTTGACCTTGGGTGATACCGATCATCATCTGGCGCGATTTATTGCTCAGCCTGGCTTTGCCAGTGCGGCTTGATTTTTCAGGAAACTCACATGCGACACTTTGCAAACGTACCAGCTTTACAGGCAGAAGTAGGAAATGAAGTCGCCGTATCCGAATGGATGATGATCTCGCAAGAGCGAGTTAATCAATTCGCCACAGCGACTGATGATCCGCAATGGATACACGTTGATGTTGAACGCGCAAAACGCGAATCACCGTTTGGCGGCACGATCGCCCACGGCTACATGACGCTGTCACTGATTCCTGCATTATTTGAATCTGTGGTTGAACTACCAGCGGGGAAAATGAGTATCAACTATGGCTTGAATAAAGTTCGCTTTCCATCACCCATGCTCGTGGGTGGCAGATTGCGCGGACGTTTCAAGCTGTTGGCTGTCGAGCCTATGGATGGCTGCGTACAGAGTATTTGGCAGATGACGATTGAACGCGAAGGATCTGACAAGCCGGTGTGCGTTGCTGAGTCAGTCCTCAGAAAATATTTCTAAGCGAAGTGCAACCATCAAAAGCGTTGGAGCTTTCAACGCTATCAACGCTTTTGATATTGAGTCGCACCAAACATCATTTCTCTGGCTTTATCATCGACTAATGGTTTGCGCAGATGCGTAAGCACTTCAACGCCGCGTTGAACAGCCGGGCGCGCAGCAATCTCATCATGCCAGCGTTTGGCATGAGGATAATCATCCCAATCGATGCCTTGATTTTTCCATGAACGAGTCCACGGAAAGCACGCTATATCAGCGATAGTGTATTCGTCTCCAGCGATATAGGCATGTTTAGCTAACTGCCTATCCATAACGCCATACAGTCGTTTGGCTTCATTGGTGTAGCGATTCACAGCGTAGTCAATTTTCTCAGGTGCATAGATACGAAAATGATGTGCCTGACCGAGCATAGGGCCCAGTCCTCCCATCTGAAACATAAGCCACTGTAAGACAGTGAATTTTTCTCTATCCGTTTTACCTAAAAATTTATCGACTTTGCTGGCGAGATAAACCAGAATCGCTCCCGATTCAAATACAGAAAAAGGTTGGCCATCGGGGCCATGCGGATCGACGATAGCGGGAATTTTATTATTCGGAGAGATCGCCAAAAATTCTGGTTTGAATTGATCACCTTCACCGATGTCGATGTTGTGCGCACGATAGGGCAGTCCGCATTCTTCGAGCATGATGTGAACTTTGTGGCCATTCGGTGTAGCCATGGAGTAGACGTCGATCATCGTGGGATTCTCCAATGAATAAGCGCCGGGTTAACCCGGCGCTTTGTTACTTAAACAATGCACGCAAACAAAGCGCTTAATTATGAGCGTGTGATGGGTAGATCGAGTGATTCACCTGGCAAGCTGGCGTATTTCGACAATTCAATTTTAGCGATAGCGTTACGGTGAACTTCATCCGGACCATCCGCAATACGCAGGGTACGGTTATGCGCCCACAATTGCGCCACAGCGAAATCGTCCGACACACCGCCACCACCATGCGCCTGAATTGACCAGTCGATGATTTGTTGTGCCATTACCGGCGCGAGAACTTTAATCATAGCGATCTCACTCTTCGCTACTTTATTACCGACGGTATCCATCATGTAGGCTGCTTTGAGTACCAACAAGCGAGCACTATCAATCATGATGCGGGATTCAGCGATACGTTCACGCCAGACACCTTGCTCAGATACTTTTTTACCAAACGCCACACGTGAATCAATACGTCTGCACATCAGTTCAAGCGCGCGTTCCGCCGTACCGATAGCACGCATGCAGTGGTGAATACGGCCAGGGCCAAGGCGACCTTGAGCGATTTCAAATCCACGGCCTTCACCTAACAATATATTCGATGCGGGTACACGCACATTTTCAAATTTAACTTCGCAATGGCCGTGGGGCGCATCATCGTAACCAAACACAGACAATGGACGAACAACGGTTACGCCTTTGGTATCCGCAGGAACCAAAATCATGGATTGTTGTGAGTGACGTGGCGCATCACCATCGGTCTTGCCCATCAAGATGTAGATCTTGCAGCGTGGATCACCTGCGCCTGAAGTCCACCACTTAGTGCCATTGATGACATACTCATTACCGTCACGCTCAATACGGGTAGCGATATTAGTCGCATCCGATGAAGCGACATCAGGTTCTGTCATCGCGAATGCTGAACGAATCTCGCCACGCAGCAGAGGCTCTAACCATTGTTGTTTGTGCTCTTCTGAACCATAGCGCTCGATCGTTTCCATGTTGCCGGTATCGGGTGCGGAGCAATTGAATACTTCAGGTGCCCATGTTATACGGCCCATGATTTCGCATAAAGGTGCGTAATCGAGATTCGACAAACCTTCAGGTGCACGATGCGATTTAGGCAGGAATAAATTCCACAATCCGCGCGAGCGTGCGATGGGTTTGAGTTCTTCAACAATCTTGGTGGGGATCCAGCGATTACCTTTCTCACGACCATTGCGATCGACTTCGTCTTTATACGTGCGCTCGTTCGGATAAATGAATTCATCCATGAACTGGTTTAATTTTTCGCGCAGCTCCATGCAGCGTGGGGAGTATTCGAAATCCATAAGGTGTCCTCGATTGTTATTGTGGGTGAATTATGATTGATTAGAGAGTTTTTTGTCCCGATGCGTACTGCCAGCCCATGATTGCCATCGGTTTGGCGGCTTGTCCGCTTTTGAGCGCTTGCTCACTGCTGGCCGTGCCATCCTGGTAGCGCTTCATGATGCCTTGCAAAATACCCGCCATACGGAACATGTTGTAAGCCAGGTAAAAACGGAAATCATCTTTGTTGATGCTTATGCCAGTTCGGTCGCTGTAACGTGCGATGTAGTCATCTCGGCTCGGTATGCCTAGCGATTTCAAGTCAAGGCCGCCAATACCGCGGAATAAGTCAGGCTCGACGTGCCAGCTCATGCAGTGATACGAAAAATCAGCGAGTGGATGTCCCAGCGTTGATAACTCCCAATCAAGCACTGCAAGTATGCGCGGCTCGGTCGGATGAAAAATCATATTGTCCAGACGGTAGTCGCCGTGAACAATGGTGGTGATCTCACCTGCAGGAATATTTTTTGGTAGCCACTCGATTAAGTGCTCCATCTCGGGGATGTGTTCAGTCTCTGCGGCTTTGTACTGACGTATCCAGCGATCGATCTGACGTCCAAAATAATTACCGGGTTTACCAAAACTTTCTAAATCAAGTTTTTTGTAATCCAAGCTATGCAGTTGAGCGATGACGCGATTCATCTCGTCATAGTGTGCGGCACGTTGTTCATTGCTCATGCCAGGTAATGATTGATCCCAGAGTACGCGACCATCAACGCATTCCATGATGTAGAAGGCGCGACCAATGACCGATTCATCTTCGCACAACGCATATTGTTTAGGTGCTGGAAATCCAGCTTTAGACAGCGCATCCATCACACGGAATTCGCGATTAATCGCATGTGCGGAAGGCAGCAGCTTGGCTGCCGGCGCAGGCTTGGTGCGCAACACATAACGCTGACTGCCCGAGGTAAGTCTGAACGTAGGATTGGATTGCCCACCTTTGAATTGTTCGATGCTGAGATCGCCACTGAAATTGTCGACATGCCCATGCATGTAGGCCGACAAAGCGTCCAGGTCAACTTTCATTCGTTCAGCGACGGGTTTAGTGCCCATGAATTCTTCGTACATTACTTCTTTCCTCGCAGCTTTTTATTATGGAGATGAGTGTACCGGGCTAAGCTTACAAGCCGCGCACTTTCTTATATTGTTCAAACAGGGCTTCCATCGTGGTTCCGCGCGATTCATGTTGAAGCTCGGAGGGTGGTGAATAATTCATTAATCGCACCACCCAATCCATTCTAGATTCACCCACATCGAGTGCATTAATGCAGCCAGCTGTTTGGGCTAGATTACCTAGAAACTGTCGTTGTCCCGTGAGCGCATAGGACAGGATGGCGCGGTTCACTCCGCCATGTAGCACCATCAACACCGTATCCCACTCAGGATCAGAACGCAATTTATCGATTTGCGGATGCACGCGATCCATCAGTTCGCCGATAGTTTCACCGCCGAGAAATTGTTGATGTTCGAGCGCTACGCCCTCAAACGCACCAGTAAATGCTTCACGCAATTTTTCATCAGGAATCGCTGATAGTTTTCCACCGCGAATTTCAACTAACTCTGGCCACTCTTCAAAATTAATTTGTTGATCGGTTTCTGTTAGTACTCGTGTAGCAGTTTCTACCGTCCGCGGCAAACCGGAGACAATGACTTTATCGAACTGTATGCCGGCCTTTGCAAATACCTGTCCAGCTGCAGTGGCTTGTGTACGCCCTTGTTCATTGAGCGGAACGGTTTCTGGCAAAAACGGTTTACCGTTGGTGTCAAAGTAAGTCACGCTGCCATGTCGCAATAAAAATATGCGACGACGTTTATTGAAACTCATGAGTAATTCGGCTTTCTTTTTTCTAGGAATGCAGTCATGCCTTCGAGTGCATCACGGTGATGCAAACAATCGACAAAAGCATGTTGTTCAGTTCGTAGCTGCTCTGGTAATGTGGCCGTAGATGCATCTCTTACCAGCGATTTAATGGTGCTAATTGAGTGAGGTGATTGACGAGCTAGTTCATCGCTCCAATCGAGGGCAGCATTCAACGCCTGACCATCGTTCACTACGCGGTTGATGATGCCGTGCTGATGTAATCGTGCGGCAGGTAGTGGTTTACCCTCCATCAAAATTTCGGTGACGAGTTGAGGAGGTAACGATTGCGATAAGGACCAACTCATTCCACCATCGGGCGATAGCCCAACCTTCACATACGCTGCGATGAATTGAGCAGAATGTGCAGCTACGATCAAATCACAAGCAAGCACCAGCGAAAAACCCGCACCGGCTGCAGGGCCTTCAACTGCAGCGATCACCGGTTTTTGGCAATCACGCAAGGCTTCTACCCATGCGTGTAATTTGCCGACCGAATCGGCGGCAACAGATCGGTCTTTGTTACGGTTTTCAAGCAGACGATTCAGATTGCCACCGGCGCAAAAGGTATCGCCCGCGCCGGTCAGTACGACCGCGCGTATATCGGGGTCGCGCTCGGCTGTCTCAAGCGCTTCAATACCTGCGGCGTACATATCGGGATGCAGCGCATTGCGCGCGCCGGGATTGGAGAGCGTTAGGATGAGCGTGGCCTCACGACGAGTGGCGAGTAATTCAGCAGACATGAAGAGTTTGGGGTGTCTAGTGGGTGGTCTTATCGACCGGATTACGTCAGTTGAGAGGTGGTAGACTTCATGCCAAACATTGTACCTGTTGCGACCCGTTTTATTCGGTTTACTCAGGTGCCCCTAATCCAGCTCAGAAGGAGACAGAATGCTAACTTTATGCGGTTTTTCGGCGAGTAATTACTACAATAAAGTTAAGTTAGCTTTACTAGAAAAAGGCGTGCCTTTTGAAGAAAAACAGGTTTGGACAGATCGATCACCAGCGCTGTTAGAAAAATCCCCGTTGGGGAAAGTGCCTTTCTTTGAAATTGATGGCAAGACGTTGTTTGAATCGCAAGTGATGCTTGATTATGTTGAATCAGCCTATCCGCAAAAGCCCTTGATACCGTCCAATCCGTATGAAGCAGCGCGCATACGCCAATTGATTCAATTCATGGAATTGCACCTTGAATTAGTCGCTCGTGAATTGTATTTTGAGGCCTTTTTCGGAGGGAAAATCGCTGATGACGTGAAAGTTCGCGTGCAAAAACAATTGAAGCGTAATATCGCCGCTTTTGGTCAGATAGCGAATTTTTCACCGTATATCGCAGGCAGCGAATTTACGATGGCAGATTGTGCTGCGACGGTGCACTTGCCGTTAATTGGTATGGCCACTAAAGCGATTTATGGCGAAGATATGATGGCGGCCTATCCAGTACGCGACTACATGAAACTCGTTGGTGAACGTCCGACAGTAAAAAAAGTCACGGAAGATCGCAAGGCCAATGCAGCCGAATTAGCCGAACGAATCAAGAGCAGAAGCTGAACTTTATTTGTTTTGTAATCGATAAAAAAACGACATCACTTATCAACAATGTGATGTCGTTTTTATTTTCTTAAGTCTAGCTTCGGTACATATGAAGCAAGCCACGCTTCTGGTGAAAAAATCCTGAATAATTGCAACCGTATCGTTTTTCGGGCTAATTTCAGCAGGGCTTTATCTTTGGTGATCAACGTATCGGCTTGGCTGGCATAGGCCAGTTCAAGAAATTTTTGGTCATCGCGATCTTTGCATAGCGGTAGCTTAATGACACTGTTTGCTAAGGGTGTCGTTGGTAAATCAACCAAGCGGATGAGCTGATCAAATTCGTGCAAAATCGCTG
Organism: Oxalobacteraceae bacterium; assembly: GCA_947454305.1. Classification (GTDB taxonomy): domain Bacteria; phylum Pseudomonadota; class Gammaproteobacteria; order Burkholderiales; family Burkholderiaceae_D; genus Pernthalerella. The sequence continues at coordinate 1,034 of CANGJE010000031.1, read as the reverse complement.
CTTGAGATTCCGTAGATAGTTGCATTTTTTCGTAGGCCAGCACCAGCATGAATTCCATGCGACAGCTTGCGCTGGTGACGGCTTCTATTTCGCCACTTTTAAGCCCATCCACTAATAGTTGCCAGCGTTGATCGCGAAACATAAACAAGTCTAGACAGACATTGGTGTCGACAACGATGCGTTGGAGAGCTGTTTGCGTTGCTTTGGGTATCATGCGTGATGTTTTATGACGAATTAGGGAATCGCATATGCTGATGGTACTTTCACCGGCAAAGACGCTGGATTATGAATCGCCTTTGACGACTGAGGAACACAGTTTGCCGGATTTTATCCCGCGTTCTGCCGAACTCATTAGTACACTGCGTGAACTCTCGCCGGATAAGCTGGGTAGTTTGATGCAAATTTCTGATCAGCTAGCGCATTTGAATGCGGATCGTTATGCCAGCTGGTCAAAAAAATTCAATTTCAAAAACTCTCGGCAAGCACTCCTCGCTTTCAATGGGGATGTGTATGAAGGCTTGGATGCGCGCAGCCTCAATCAAAAACAACTCACCTGGGCTCAGGCTCATTTGCGCATACTCTCTGGTCTTTATGGCGTGTTGCGCCCGCTGGATTTGATGCAGCCGTATCGATTGGAAATGGGTACGCGCTTGCAGAACGCGCACGGTAAAGATCTGTATGCATTCTGGGGTGATGAAGTCACAACCGCTTTAAATGAAGCTTTGGCATCGGTGAAATCGTCTGCCTTGATTAACCTCGCATCAGAGGAATACTTCAAATCGGTCAGACCTAAAAATTTAGCAGTGCCTGTGATTACGCCGGTGTTCGAAGACTGGAAGGGCGGCAAATACAAGATCATCTCGTTTTATGCCAAACGTGCACGGGGATTAATGGCGCGCTATGCGATTGAAAAGAAAATCACCAAGCCTGAGCAATTGCGATTGTTTGATACAGAGGGATATGCCTACGAGCCCAAAAGCTCGACTGAGACAAGTTGGGTGTTTCGACGCAAAATATCGGACTAATGCGAAACT
>CANGJE010000030.1 GCA_947454305.1 Oxalobacteraceae bacterium | reverse complement strand
GGTGCAGCGGATTCATAATCTCTACCGACCGCTAAACGGCAGTAACGCGCACTCTGCAAGCAGGCATGCGTCACATCAATGCTGATCCAACCAGCGTAGCCAGCCTCTTCAACCCAGACATCGATCCAAGCATGACTGGCGCTATGCTCCACATCGCCCGGATCAAGATAGCCCGAAACATATCGGGCAGGTATACCAAGCGTATGGCAGCAAGCAATAAAAAGATGGCTGTGATCTTGGCACACGCCTTTACCTAAAGCTAAAGCTACGTCCGCCGTACTCTCAGTTGCAGTGGCGCCTGACTGGTAGCTCACTTCAGAACAGATAGCTTCAGCGAGACTAATTAATTGTGAACTATTAGCATGAACTGATAAATGACGACTAGAAAATTCACGTATGGTTTCAGTCGGTTCGGTCAAGCGCGTAGGCACGGTAAAAGCCAGCGGTGAGATGGTGACATTGTCCGGCATGCGGCCGCGATCGGGCGCCTGCACTTCGACTAAGCCACTGGCAATAATGCTGATTTCTTGATGCGGAAAAGCCAGCGTGAGCATATCGCTGCTGTTACCAAATGCATCGATCGAGCTTTGTCGTTTTCCTTGAGTAGTAATCTGCCATTGCTGTATACGTTGACCTATTTCTGTGCGTGGTGTCAGACGCAGTAGCTGCAACGTATATCCGACAGGTTTCTCATAGCGATACAGAGTTTCGTGTCGTATGGAGAGCGTTAGATTTTTCATGCTGCAAGCGGAAGCAAGAAATCACGACTGACACGATTGCCAAGCTCGTACACGTGTTCCAAAAATTCAGTCAGATAGTCATGCAGTCCGTGTTTCAAGATATCGTCCATGCTATTAAATTTGAGATCAGCATGCAGTCGTCCGGCGAAGCGTTCAGTCTCGGCTGAAATATCATTGCGCACTTCGGCTAAATTATTCACGACTTCATTCATGCAGGCGATCAGAGAGCGTGGCATATCACCACGTAAAATCAACAGTTCAGCAACGCGCTCGGGTGTAATCACATCGCGATACGCTTTGCGATAAGTTTCAAATGCGGATACTGATCGTAACACCGCGGCCCAATGATAAAAATCTCTATCCGCAGCTCCCAGCAGCGTGTGGTCATCACTATGAAATTTTACATCCAACAAGCGAGCGGTGTTGTCGGCGCGTTCCAAGAAGGTGCCTAAGCGTATGAAATAAAACGCTTCATCTTTAAGCATCGTACCAATGGTGACGCCGCGTGAAAGATGCGAGCGATGTTTTACCCACTCGAAAAATTCACTGGGATCACGCTGCAGCACTTTGTCTTTCAGTAGCACATTCATTTCTAGCCAGGTGGTGTTTTGTGTTTCCCACACTTCTGTGGTTAGTGTGCCGCGAACTGCGCGTGCATTTTCACGCGCTTGCGTTAAACACGAAATGATGGACGAGCCGTTATCCGGATCTCGCACCATGAAATCAATCACATCTTTGCGTGAAACGAGTCCGTATTTTTCATCAAACGCAGGTTGCAACTCGGAGATACCCAGTACGGCACGCCATCCTTGTTCAGCTGCTTCGGCAGATTGTGGGAGTAGTTGTGTTTGTATATTTACATCCAGCATGCGTGCTGTATTTTCAGCACGCTCGGTATAACGAGCCATCCAAAATAAATGATCGGCGGTGCGACTCAGCATATTAATTCTCCAGAACCCAAGTATCTTTAGTGCCGCCACCTTGCGATGAATTCACTACGAGTGAACCCTCTTTCAGCGCGACACGTGTTAAACCACCGGGCACCATCGTGACGGTTTTGCCAGATAAAACAAATGGACGTAAATCAATGTGCCGAGGTGCGATGCCTGACTCAACGTAGGTAGGGCAGGCAGATAACGCTAAGGTGGGTTGAGAGATATAGCCTTCGGGTTTTGCTTTTAGTCGTTCGCGAAAAGCGTCGATTTCTGCTTTAGTTGATGCAGGACCCACCAGCATGCCGTAGCCGCCAGCGCCGTGAACTTCTTTTACAACCAATTCTGAAAGATGATCTAAGGTGTATTGCAGATCTTCTTTTTTACGGCATTGATAGGTGGGTACATTGTTTAGGATGGGCTCTTCCGACAAATAAAAACGAATCATGTCGGGTACATAGGGGTAGATAGATTTATCATCGGCGACACCGGTGCCTATGGCATTCGCGAGTGTGACTCGACCGGCGCGATACACCGACAATAATCCTGCAACACCCAGTGATGAATCCGATCGAAAAACTAAGGGATCAAGAAAGTCATCATCGACTCGACGATAAATCACGTCAACTCGTTTGGGTCCACGCGTAGTGCGCATGTAGACATGGTTGTCGTTGACGAACAGGTCTTGTCCTTCAACCAGTTCTACACCCATCTGTTGCGCCAAAAAGGCGTGTTCAAAATACGCTGAGTTATACATGCCCGGCGTCATGACGACGACGGTGGGATTATCAACGCCTTGCGGCGCGACAGAGCGCAGCATGTCGAGCAAAAGATCGGGGTAATGAGCAACGGGTGCAACTTTATGACGTGCGAACAGATCGGGGAAAAGCCGCATCATCATTTTTCTATCTTCCAGCATGTACGACACGCCAGACGGTACGCGCAAGTTATCTTCAAGTACGTAGAACTCACCTGCACCTGCGCGCACAATGTCAACACCGGCGATATGCGCATAAATATCTGAGGCAACTGAAATACCTTGCATCTCTGGCCGATACTGCGCATTGCGAAATACCTGATCGGCCGGTAGCACACCGGCTTTTACGATATTTTGATCGTGGTAAATGTCGTGGATGAATAGATTGAGTGCTTGTACGCGTTGTTTTAATCCTGTTTGCAGTTGTTGCCACTCTGATGAGGGAATGATGCGCGGGATGATGTCAAACGGGATTAATCTTTCAGTACCTGCATCACTGCCGTAAACGGCGAAGGTAATGCCAACGCGGCGAAAAATGAGATCGGCTTCAGCGCGTTTGCGAGCCAGCATATCGGAGGGTTGCTCCGCTAACCAGTCTTCGAATGCACGGTAATGAGGACGGACCTCTGCGCCGCCATCGACGTACATTTCATTGAAAAAATTGGCCATGGGCCCAGAACTCCGGAGATTAAATGGTGGGAATGTCTGGAGTACGTATCAAGAAATGTGCCAGCGAAGGAATATTACGGTCGGCGCAAATTTTCCAGCATGGCTATTTCGTCCGGGCCGGGTGGTTCGGTGAAGAGTGACACGATGATGATGGCAAGGAAGGCAGCGGGCACACCAAAAATTCCCGCCGATACGGGTGCAATATGGAACCATTGACGACTAACATCACCGCCCAGAGCGGGACTGGTTTGCACCAAATAGATGAGACAGACAAAAAAGCCTGTGAGCATGCCAGCTATCGCCCCTTGCTGGTTCGCACGTTTCCAAAAAACGCCCAAAACAAGTGCAGGAAAAAGTGTGGAGGCGGCCAAGGAGAAGGCGGCACTCACGAGGGATAAGATGTCGGCTGGTCTGAGTGAGGCCGCATAGGTGGCTAGCAGCGCAACGACCAGTAATAGTAATTTCGAAATAGTGACTTGTCGCAGACTAGATGCTTCCGGATCGACCATTCTGAAATACGTGTCGTGGGCCAGTGCGCTAGAAATAACTAATAACAGGCCATCAGCGGTTGAGAGTGCAGCGGCCAAGGCGCCGGCTGCAATCAAAGCGGAAATCACATACGGCAGTCCCGCGATTTCTGGTGCGGCCAGCGCAATCATGTCGCCATCGATCATGATTTCAGCTAGTTGAACGAGTCCATCCATGTTGATATCAACGATGCTGATCATGGGTTTGGACTTGTCGATATTGGCCCAGTAGGTGACCCAGCTGGGTAGGTGTGCGAAGTCGATGCCGACTAAATTTGCATAGATTTCAAATTTCACCAGTACCGCCATGGCGGGTAGTGCGGTGTACAGCAGCATGATGAAAAATAAAGCCCAAAATACCGAGGTGCGTGTTTCTTGCACCGAGGTCGTGGTGCACGATCGCATCAGCAAATGAGGAAGTGCGGCTGTACCCAACATCAAACAAAACATCAACGCGATGAAATTATTGCGTTTGATGTCTGAGCTTTGTCGGTCGAATCCCTGAAATGGTTGTGTGTGTGATTGCAGTGGCTGTGAGCGCGCCAGATCAAGATCCATTTCTTGTTGCCATCGTCGCTTGGCATCTGCAGGACTTTTTGGATAGTCAGTCAGCACTCGATTAGCGGCTTTGATGTCAATCAGCGAAGCGTTATTCGTTTGCAGATCTTGCAGATTTTTGCGCGCCTCAGCGCGTCCTTCATCCCAGGATCGTGGCAGCTGCGCTATTTTTTTTTCGTAATTTTCTGCGCGCTTGCGATACAAATCACGCACTTGTTGTTCGCTACTGTCATCGGCCAGTATGTATTCATACGCTGTTAGCTTTGCAATCGCGGAGCCATACGCGATCTGTGGTATCGGCACACCGGTTTGCTTTGCGGATAGCCAAGCCACCGGAATCGTAAACGCGATGATGATGATGATGTACTGCGCAATTTGAGTCCAGGTGATCGCTAACATTCCACCCAAGAAGGAGCATACTAAAATACTTGCTAATCCCAAGAAAATACCGACTGAAAAATCAATCCCGGTAAAGCGCGACGTAATCAAACCCACACCATAAATTTGTGCCACGACATACATGAATGAAATCAATAAGGTCGCGGCAACGGCGAGTAGTCGTACAGAGTTAGCGTTCCCGTTTTTTCCAAAGCGAGCCGCAAGATAATCTGGCACGGTATAGCCGCCGAATTTGCGCAGGTAAGGCGCAATCAGTAAGGCAACGAGGCAGTAGCCACCCGTCCAACCCATGATGTAGGCCAGCCCGTCAAAGCCTTGCAAATACAGTCCGCCTGCAAGACCAATGAAACTCGCGGTTGAGATCCAGTCAGCTGCGGTCGCCATGCCATTAAACAAAGACGGTATGCGACGACCCGCAACGTAGTACTCAGCCAGATCAGATGTGCGACTAAATAAACCAATGCCTGCATACACGACGATGGATGTAAACAACAACAGATACCCGAGCCAGAAGCGCGGGAAGCCTTCGCGCTCAAGTATCGCAAGCGATATGAGTAATAGCGCCAAGCCAGAGGTAAAAATACCAACGTAACGACCTAGCTGGCGAGTAGACTTAGTCTGACTCATTCGCGCCTTTCGACTCGTTTGCGCGAGCTAGCTTGCGCTCTAAACGATTGACTAAAAATGCGTAGCCACCAATGATTAGCAAGTAAATCAGGATCGTACCTTGTGCCGCCATATAAAACGGAATGGGCCAACCGAAAAGCTGTAAGCCAGAGAGTTCGCGCGCGTAAAAAATCACACCGAAATTTAAGAGCAGCCAGAGCGCGAGTAATGCAAAGGTGATTGCGCGTACCGATGGCCAGTAGCTCGCATAGCCATCGTTGTTTTTAGTGGATGATTCTTGATTCAGCATCTCGCTAATTCTCTTAAATAGATTTTTCGAGTCTGAAGCAAATTCTAAATAAACTGCCAGGATAGCGTGGGTCTTTGCTGTGTGGATTGTTGTGCAGCTCGATATCGACGCCGTGGCGAATAGCGATTTCACGAACGATGGCGAGGCCCAAGCCGCTACCTTCAACGTCGGTACCTAGAATGCGGTAAAAACGTTCGAAGACATGCGCGCGTTCAGTTAGCGGAATTCCCGGGCCTGTATCTTCCACTTCAAGAATGGCTTGTCGTTGTTTGTTGTCGGCCTGAACGCGAACAGTCACGCTACCCAATGCCGGTGTATAGCGCAGAGCATTATCAATTAAATTATTCAGCATCTCGCGTAACATCGTCGGATTGCCGCTGATGGGTAGTTCAACATTTTCAGCTTCAAAGCCAAGGTCAATGCGCCGCGTCATTGCCGCCTGCACCCACTCTTGCACGACGTGTCGAGATAATTCGGTGAGTTCAATTTTTTCAAACGGCATGGTTTGCGCTGCCTGAGTTTCGGCGCGCGCCAGTGCAAGTAATTGATTAATCATGCGCGTAGCAGATTCAGAGCTTTTTGAGAGTTGCTCTAATGAGTGCCGTATCTCCGTGCTATCTGATTGCCGCATCGCCAGCTCTGACTGCATGCGCATGCCCGCGAGCGGAGTTTTCATTTGATGTGCTGCATCAGCAATAAAACGTTTTTGTAGTTGTATGCTTTGCGAGAGTCTGGCTAGCATGTCGTTGAGCGATCGTACTAAGGGTGAAATTTCTTCAGGTACGGCACTCGCATCAATCGGTGATAAATCATCCGGTCGGCGCGCACGAATATTATCTTGAAGTGTCGCTAGTGGTGACAGACCGCGTGTCAGTGCAAACCACACGAGTGTGAGCGCGATAGGAAGAATAATAAATTCCGGAAAAATCACGCCTTTAACAATCTGCTTAGCCAGTTGCCGTCTTTTTTCTAAGGTTTCAGCGACTTGTACCAACGCGTAGCGTGGTTCACCCGCATCTAAGGCAGGAGCGCTTTGCGTTTGCAGATTAACGTAGACATACGCTACGCGAACTTCTGTGTTGCGTATCTGTGCATCACGTAAAAGCACCGACCAGGGAATCGGATTTTCTTCTTCGATGGGATACGGTACATCCAGATCGCCGGTAATTAAATTTTGCTGTGGGTCTGATATTTGGAAATACACATTGTCGACATCATCGGCTCTCAGAATATCGCGTGCCGATAAGGGAAGCTGAGCGCTAACGATGCCATTATTTTCTTTAACCTGTTGTGCTAGGACAGTAACTCGGTCTTCCAACGATCGATCAAAAGGCTCATTAGCAATCGATGTGGAAGCAAAATACGTAATGGCGATACTAATAGGCCAAAGCAGCAGCAGTGGCATCAGCATCCAGTCTAAAATTTCGCCAAACAATGAATGCGGAGAGCGTGGTTCCTGAGCTGTCTCTGCCGTTGTAGCTAGCATCGATTTTTGTCTACTGATGTGCACGTCCACAGTTAGCTGGTACCCGCATCCTTATTTTCTGCAGGAGCAGACTGAGAAAATTTTTCGAGGCAGTAGCCTAATCCTCGAACAGTGGCAATGCGTACGCCGCCGCCTTCTATTTTTTTGCGCAGGCGGTGCACATAAACTTCAATCGCATTGTTGCTGACTTCTTCGCCCCACTCGCAAAGATGATCAACTAGCTGTTCTTTCGACACTAACCTGCCGCTACGTTTTAACAGCACTTCAAGCAAACCCAGCTCGCGCGCAGAGAGATCGATCATCGTGTCGTTGATGTAGGCGATTCGTCCAACCTGATCGAAACCCAGCGGTCCGTGTTTGATGATGGTAGGTCCGCCGCCGGCACCGCGCCGTGTGAGTGCGCGTACGCGAGCCTCGAGTTCAGACAGGGCGAAGGGTTTTGCCATGAAATCATCCGCGCCTAAATCGAGTGCTTTCACGCGCTGCTCTAATGAATCGCCTGCGGTGAGAATGAGTACAGGAATTCTCGAATCACGAGCCCTCAGACGGCTTAGCACTTCAAGACCTGAAATTTTTGGCAGATCGAGGTCAAGGATCAAAAGATCGAAATCTTGACCGGATAGTGCGCTGTCGGCTGCCTGACCATTGTTCACACAGTCGATCACGTAACCGGACTGGCGTAGCGAGCGAGTAAGCCCGTCGGCCAGCACGCTGTCGTCTTCGGCAAGGAGGATGCGCATAATTTCTGGAGTTTTTAAGTCAACTGAGGCTCAGTCTATTGGGTTTGGAGGTTGCCAGCAACCAAGTATTTTAGGTGGGCACTTATTCAAAATTAACAATGAGTTAACAAATCAATGTCAAATTCCGCTTGCATCATCTACTGTTTTTTTATACAGTACTTCGAAACCCGGTCGTATTGACTTGCGCGGCCTTGATTCCACCTTCCACAGCATCGAGAGAAACTCATGGACGACAAAAAACTGGCGAATTCCGAAAAAGGCAAGGCATTGTCTGCAGCGCTGGCGCAGATAGAAAAGCAATTCGGTAAAGGCTCGGTCATGCGCATGGCAGATGGCGCCGTAGCCGAAGAAGTGCAGGTTGTTTCAACCGGTTCGCTGGGTTTAGACGTCGCTCTAGGCGTAGGCGGCTTGCCACGTGGCCGAGTAGTCGAGATTTACGGCCCCGAGTCTTCAGGCAAAACGACCATGACTTTGCAAGTCATCGCTGAGATGCAGAAGCTGGGCGGTACCTGCGCTTTTATCGATGCTGAACATGCGCTAGATACGATCTATGCACAAAAACTCGGCGTCAATCTGCATGATTTACTGATTTCTCAGCCCGACACCGGTGAGCAGGCATTGGAAATTACCGATGCACTGGTGCGCTCGGGTGCGGTTGATCTGATTGTTATCGATTCGGTCGCTGCATTGACGCCTCGCGCAGAGATTGAGGGCGACATGGGTGATTCTTTACCCGGCTTACAAGCCCGTTTGATGTCACAAGCTTTGCGTAAACTGACTGGCTCTATCAATCGCACCAACACCATGGTGATTTTCATCAATCAGATTCGTATGAAGATTGGTGTGATGTTTGGTAATCCAGAGACCACCACCGGTGGTAACGCATTGAAATTTTATGCGTCTGTTCGTTTAGATATTCGCCGTACCGGCTCGATCAAATCGGGTGATGAAGTGATCGGTAACGAAACCAAAGTAAAAGTCGTTAAAAATAAAGTGGCTCCTCCGTTTAGAGAAGCGCATTTCGACATTTTGTACGGAGAAGGCACTTCGCGCGAGGGAGAAATTCTCGACTTGGGTTCAGAAGCAAAAATCGTAGAAAAATCGGGCGCTTGGTATAGCTACAACGGCGAGCGTATTGGTCAAGGTAAGGATAATGCGCGTACATACCTTAAAGAGCGTCCAGAACTGGCGCATGAAATTGAAAATAAGGTTCGTGAGCATTTGGGCGTGCCAGTTTTACCATCCTTACCCGCCAAACCTGCCGCTGCTGCAGTAGCCGCCACTGATGTTGAAGCGCCACCCACAAAAAAAGCCGCTAAGGCCGCTGCTGAGGCGAAGGAAGCTTGATTCTTAATTGCCCTTGATTCGTCGTTATTGATTAGTTGTGGCGCTACCAAGAATTAGCCTGAAAGCTCGGGCGCTGAGGTATCTATCAGCGCGCGAGCACAGCCGGCTTGAATTGGCGCGCAAATTGACGCGTCATGTTCAAGAGGGAGACGACCTTAATCAGCTACTCGATTGGCTGGTGACGCAGAAATTTCTTTCTGATTCACGCTTTGCAGAATCCTTAGTTAATCGACGCTCTGCTCGATACGGTAGTTCACGCATACTGTCTGAACTTCAAAGTCATGGCTTGGATGATGAAACAGTGTCCACGTTACGAGTTTCTTTGTTGGAAGACGAAAATGAGCGTGCTTTCCAAGTGTGGGAAAAAAAATTTGGAGCGGCTGCAACCTCGCATGAGGAACGCGCAAAGCAGATGCGATTCCTGCAGCAGCGTGGCTTTTCAAATAGCGCAATTCAGTTTGTAATCAAACGCGCTCGTCTCACAAGCTCAGCCTGAAAGAAGTTCGCCCAATGACCCAAAGTTTGGGCTTTTGGCAACCTGTTTTGACCTATCGCAGGGGTGGTCTGTGCTAAACTTCGGCAGCTTTGCAGCGCCGCATGAGCGGCACCAGTCGTAGAAACTGCGACAGGCTGCACAATTCCAGAATTCGTGCTCAAGCTAACAAGCTTTTGCGTACGCTATCGGAACTATGTCACTCCCCGCGCCGAAAATATCTCGTGCTTTGCGCCATGTTCGCAACATAGAAGCACAGGCTTTTGAGCGCGAAGACGGCTTGTGGGATATCGATACCCGCATCACCGATACCAAAACCCGCGTGTCTCATTTAGCTTCCGGTGACCGCCTACCAGGCGATCCCATTCATGATCTTTGGCTGCGAGTTACCATCAATACCAGTTTGACGATAGTTGACGTCGATGCGGTATCTGATTCGGTACCTTATCCCGGCTATTGCAACACCATTGGCCATGCCTATAAAAAACTCATTGGTCTGAACTTAATGAGAGGCTTTCGCAAAGAATTGCGCGAACGCTTGGCTGGCACAGAAGGTTGTACACACTTGACCGAGCTGGCTGGCGTGCTGCCGACCGCTGCTATACAGGCATTCGCTGGCGATGTTTTACCGACGGGTGATACCGGCTCAGGTACGGATATGACTCAGGTGCCATTTCAACTCGATCGCTGTCAGGCTTTGCGTCGTGATGGGCCGGCCGTTGAAAAATATTATCCGCGCTGGCATATCAAACCGAGTACCAATAATTAAATCTGAATTTTCTATAAACAGCCTCAAGCAAAAAACCTAAAAAACCAAAACCTTAATTAAGAAAAACACTAAGCAAAATTTGATTAAATCCATATCCATTGCATCGGAAGGGAAGTCCGCATGAAGATTCACGAATACCAAGGTAAAGAAATACTCAAAAAATATGGCGTTACGGTTCCGCGCGGTATCGCTTGTATGAGCGTTGATGAAGCGATCAAGGCAGCCGAAACATTAGGCGGTCCAGTATGGGTCGTTAAAGCGCAAATCCATGCCGGCGGTCGCGGCAAGGGTGGTGGCGTCAAAGTAGCAAAATCCATCGATCAAGTGCGTGAGTACGCGAACCAGATCATGGGTATGCAACTCATCACACATCAAACAGGGCCCGAAGGACAAAAAGTTCGTCGCTTGCTGGTTGAAGAAGGCGCAGACATTAAAAAAGAACTGTATGTCTCGATGGTGACTGATCGTATTTCGCAGCGCGTGGTGTTAATGGCATCTAGCGAAGGCGGAATGGATATTGAAGAAGTCGCTGAGAAACATCCTGAACTGATTCATAAAATTGAAATCGATCCGGCGACCGGATTAAAAGATAAAGAAGCGGACGACATCGCCGCCAAAATTGGTGTGCCGGCGGGATCCATCCCTGCAGCGAGAACTCTCTTGCAGGGTTTGTATCAGGCGTACTGGGATACCGATTCTTCACTCGCTGAAATCAATCCGTTAATTATTACCGGTGATGGCAAAGTGATTGCACTCGATGCGAAATTTAATTTCGATTCGAATGCCTTGTACCGCCATCCAGAAATTGTGGCGTATCGCGATATCGATGAAGAAGATCCGGCCGAAGTTGAAGCATCAAAATTTGATCTGGCCTATATCTCTTTAGATGGAAACATTGGTTGCCTCGTGAACGGTGCCGGTCTTGCGATGGCAACCATGGATACGATTAAATTATTCAATGGTGAGCCAGCCAACTTTTTAGATGTGGGTGGTGGTGCGACAGCAGAGAAAGTGACTGAAGCTTTCAAAATCATGCTGACCAATCCTCACTTGCAAGCGATTTTAGTAAATATCTTTGGCGGCATTATGCGTTGTGACGTGATTGCTGAAGGTGTAATCACCGCATCACGCGCCGTTTCTTTGAAAGTACCCTTGGTCGTTCGCATGAAGGGCACCAATGAAGATATCGGTAAAAAAATGCTCGCTGACTCTGGATTGCCCATCATCTCAGCAGACACGATGGAAGAGGCAGCACAAAAAGTGGTTGCCGCCGCTAGCGGTAAATAAGTGAGGAAGAACCATGTCAATCCTGATTAATAAAGATACCAAAGTCATCACCCAAGGCATTACTGGCAAAACCGGTCAATTTCACACGCGTATGTGTAGAGACTATGCCAATGGAAAAAATTGTTTCGTCGCTGGTGTGAATCCGAAAAAAGCGGGCGAAAATTTTGAAGACATACCGATTTACGCGACCGTAAAAGAAGCCAAGCAAGCGACTGGTGCAACCGTGTCAGTGATTTATGTGCCGCCTGCCGGCGCGGCTGATGCGATCTGGGAAGCGGTTGAAGCTCAGCTCGACCTCACCATTTGCATTACTGAAGGAATACCGGTGCGCGACATGCTGGCACTGAAAGACAAAATGAAAAAAGCGGGTAGCAAGACACTGTTGCTCGGCCCTAACTGCCCCGGTTTAATCACGCCTGATGAAATTAAGATCGGCATCATGCCCGGCCATATTCACAAAAAAGGTCGTATTGGTGTGGTCTCGCGCTCAGGCACGTTAACGTACGAAGCAGTAGGTCAGTTGACCGCGTTGGGCTTAGGCCAATCGTCAGCCGTCGGTATTGGTGGCGATCCCATCAATGGCCTAAAGCACATAGACATTATGCAAATGTTTAACGACGATCCTGATACTGATGCCGTGATCATGATTGGTGAAATCGGTGGCCCTGATGAAGCCAATGCAGCGCAGTGGATTAAAGATCACATGAAAAAACCGGTGGTCGGTTTCATCGCGGGTGTAACCGCCCCTCCGGGTAAACGTATGGGTCACGCTGGTGCGTTGATATCTGGCGGTGCTGATACAGCTCAGGCTAAATTGGAAATCATGGATGCGTGCGGTATTAAGGTAACGCGTAATCCATCAGAGATGGGAAGACTATTGAAAGCAGCGCTGTAAGCTGAATCAGTGAAGTTAAATCGATGAAGTTAACTTAATTACGTTAACTTCATTAAGTTGAACAAAAAATGGGGAGCAATGGCTCCCCATTTTTTATTAGCCTACATTAGATTTTTGGCTGTAGACGTGCTGGAACCGTGCCAGCGATTGCCCAACTTAATCCAGAGCCAGCGGCACAAGTGCCGGTATAGACTAGGTTGTTTCCAGCAGTTACGCCGGGGATGTTGCCGTTGTAGACAATAGTTACGGTTGCGGTGGTGGCTGAGGTTCCCACTACTGTAACACCCGTTACAAATCGTCCGGTGATGGTGGTTGCAGCGGGCAGTCCCAGGTCGTCGTGATTAAGATTTGTGCCTCTCTCAGCTAGGGTGCCATCGCTACAGGCTACACCCAGTGCAGTGAAGGCGGGTGTTGCTAAGCTAGGGCCTTCTGAAACACGTGCTCTTGCTGTGTAGTCCTGGTAAGCGGGTATACCCACAGCGGCGAGGATGCCGATGATCGCGACGACGATCATTAATTCAATTAACGTAAAGCCTTGCGTTGCTCGTGAAGAGCGAACGCGTTTGGTATTTCTCATTAGGTACTCCCTAGACTAGATCAATGAAAGTTGATCCACTAAATGGTGTGGATTGGTTCGCACTGGCAAATTGCGTGCCTGACACAAAATTAATTTAGGGTGAGTCGTAATGATGCATATCGTTTTGAATCGTTTTGAATCAAACATAAATTTGTTTACGTTGATTTCACTCATCAGTTAAATCTAGATTGATAATCGATAAAAGTGATCGATGATCAATCATATTTTCGAATGAGACTTGCGCAGTTTCTTAGCTAAAAATCTAGATTGAAATTTGTGCCGTGATTAGCGCGCGCATGAACCACAAAAAAATGGTTTTAAAGACAAACTATTGTCGATAAAAGACAAAAATTGTCAGGTCAGTCTTGCGTCGTGCCAGAGCCTTCGGTATAGGGTTGCTCCTGTGGGTGAGGGCGGGCGATAAGTAGGTACCCAGGACGCCTCAGAGCGCCTGATTTTTTTATCGTTTCTAATAAGAATCAAAATGCTAAAATATGCAAGGAAGGCGCTTATTAAAGAAAAGCGATTAAAACGTGACGGTGCCTGAGTAAAGAATACAAGGATAGAAGCCGATTTCTTGATGTGATTATTTCGTGTGGCATAGCTGCGTTGGTTGGCTAAAAAACTCGTCATTAATGAGCTACTCTCCGGCATTTTAAAAGTCACTACAAACGTTCAATTTCAGGCCATAGGTCTGACATCGCATCAAGCGGGTATGTAACCAAGGGCATTGTGATGAAGCAGCGGCAAAACCTGATGATGGCCGAATATCAAGACACGGACGAAGTTCGTGCGCGTTGGGGTCGTCGGTTGCAGAGGTTGGTCTTAATTACCGTATTTCTTTGGCTGGGCATCAAGGCACTGTTCGCGGCGCCGGGTAGTGCGTGGATTTGGTCTTTGGGAATTTACGTCCTTGTGGTGCTTTGCGCGCCATTCATCATGAGCTGGTTTGGAAGCCGCCAAAGGCGTGGTTGGCGACGCGAAGGTGTTTTATTTGAGCCGAGTTTGCCCAGACCCGTTTCGGGCATCCCCGAAGACCATGAATGGACCATTGCATTTCATCCGGCGATACGGGTGCCACTGGCGGTGGTATTGATTGGTCTGATGTACTGGGTTGTCGTGCTCAATCAGATGCAGATGCCGGGTGAATGGCTCGTAGGTACGACGGTAGTGGCCATAATCAATTTATGGGCTTGGCGTGAACCTTTGATTCTCGTTCTTATAGTGGCCGTGGATGTTTTGCTGCTCACCATTATTGGCTGGGTCGTCAGTAATCTTCCATGGGAAGGTATTGTGGCGGTAGTCATTCTGCTGGCTGGCCTAACGACCTACGGTGTGATTCTGCTGCGCAAGCGGCAATCTCAACAAGTGCGATAAGTATGAAAAAGCAACCGGGCATTAATGGTGACTACATTATTCTCAGCAGAGAAGAACGCTTGTCGAATGCCACCATCCCAACACTGGTTAGTCTGGGCACACCGGCTGCGGTGCAGACCCTGTACGCATTCAGTCCTGACCAAGGTCCCGCTGATTGGATCATGCCCTTGATTTTGTGGTTGTATGGATTAGTTTTTTGGTTCAACTCTGAAGGTTTTCAATTAGTCAAAGCCAAGCATTGGCAATGGACGGAAGAGGCGATTGAAGAACAGCAGCGCTACATGAGTGATACGCGCATCGCTAGTCGACGTTTCTGGGGCCACTGGTGGGTACGGTTTCCGGTTGGTTTGCTGTTTTTGGGTGTTGGCGTGCAGGCCATGTTTAGCAAAGATTTCAGCGCGCAGTGGATTAGCTTTATTTTGCTGATGTCTGCCTTTGTGACACCGTTTGTCTTCATTGCAGAGTTGGCGATGCTGCCAGTGGCCATACTGATAGTGTTGGGATTGATGGCGGTGGTGACCTTCACTCCGACGTCGGTGATCATCATGTTGGCAGCACTAGGTTTGTTTGCGACTCTGGTGATGGCGCAAAATATTCGCGCCAAGCAGCCGCAAAAGAAACCCAAGAAAGAAGCCAAAAAGGAAGAGCCTGTTTTAGATAAACCGGCTGAGCCTGCCAAACCTGCATTGCCCGCTGCGGCCGTTCCCGCTCCCGCTGCAGAAGCGAGCGGTGATCCTGCCGTAGCCGAGTTACCAGCACCTAGCGCCGATGCTCAGAATGCAGAAGCAACGCCTGTCGCTGAAGCCACGCCGCCTGAAGGTGATAAAGCGGCGGGTGATAGTGCTGCACCTGAGGCAGCGGCATCTGCGCCTGCAGCAGTCGAGACTACCGTCGCCCAGGAGGCGACAGCGGAAGCAGCACCCAAGCAAAACGCTTGATGTCGTCTGCTCACGTGTGAAATTAGTTTATCTTCGCACTCCCGCTATTCATTTCTAGTCCGCTAAAACGTCGGCTAAAAATCAACGCTCAAAAACAAACAAGCCCCCATAAAGGGAGCTTGATTTGAAATCATACGATTTGGTGCCTCGGGACGGAATCGAACCGTCACTCCTTTCGGAACCGGATTTTGAGTCCGGCGCGTCTACCAGTTCCACCACCGAGGCAGGAGCGGAATTCTACCAGAATTCAAATCATCGCTGATAGTTACGATGCTTACTGCATGTGCTGACCGCCATTAATCGCGATATTTGCACCGGTCAAAAAGGCGGCTTCATCAGAAGCGAGATACGCCACTAAGCCGGCGACTTCTTCGGGTTTGCCTAATCGTCCCATAGGAATCTGCGGAAGAATTTTCGATTCCAAGACTTCGGGTGCAATCGCTGTCACCATTTTTGTGCCGATATAGCCCGGCGATATGGTGTTAACGGTGACACCTTTGCGAGCGACTTCTAGCGCTAGTGCTTTGCTAAATCCATGCATACCTGCTTTGGCTGCGGAATAGTTGGTTTGACCAAAAGCGCCTTTTTGTCCGTTAACGGAGGAGATGTTAATGATGCGTCCCCAGCCGCGATCCGTCATACCATCGCATACAGGTTTCGTCATATTGAAGACAGAATCAAGATTGGTCTTCATCACTAAATCCCAATTAGTCGAATCCATTTTTTTGAAGGTCATATCGCGCGTAATACCGGCATTGTTAACCAGCACATCAACGGGGCCCATATCCTTCACCACTTTCGCAATGCATTCTTGCGCTGATTCAAAGCTAGCCACATCGCAGGGGTATGCGCGGAAGGTATAACCCTTCTGTTTCATTTCAGCGAGCCAGGCAGTGACTTTGCTATTGCCGGGCGAGTAGGTCGTCGCGACTTCGTATCCCATGTCAGCCATCTTCATGCAAATAGCCTCGCCGAGACCGCCCATACCTCCAGTGACTAAAGTAATTCTGCTCATGTCTTCTCCTGTTTATCTAAAATTATTTGTTTTTATGGGTTGTGTGACTGTCGTGTAGTCAGTAATGATTTAGCGCTCGATAGCGAGCGCTACGCCCATGCCGCCGCCGATACAGAGACTGGCAAGGCCACGCTTAGCATCGCGTCGTATCATTTCATGTAGCAAGGTCACCAAAATACGGCAGCCCGAGGCACCAATCGGATGACCAATAGCGATGGCGCCACCATTCACATTAATTTTGCTGGTATCCCAACCCATTTCTTTGTTAACCGCAATCGCTTGGGCTGCGAAGGCTTCGTTAATTTCCATCAGATCTAAATCGTTATGAGTCCAACCCGCTTTTTTTAAGCAGAGTTGACTGGCTGATACTGGCCCCATACCCATAATGCTCGGGTCGAGTCCGGCCGAAGAATAAGCGCGTATTTTTGCAAGAGGCTTCAAACCAAGCTCGCTGGCTTTTTGCGCGCTCATCAACATCACTGCCGCCGCGCCGTCGTTCAGACCTGAAGCATTTCCTGCAGTGACTGAGCCCTCTTTAGAAAATGCTGGGCGTAGTGCAGACAAACCATCGAGGGTGCTGCCATGTTTGATGTATTCATCACTATCGAAAAAGGTACTGCCTTTTTTGCTGGTGATCTCTACCGGCAAAATTTCATCCTTAAATTTCCCAGCTTTTTGTGCGGCTTCTGCTTTGTTTTGTGAGGCGAGTGCAAACTCATCTTGTTCTGTGCGTGAGATGTTAAATTTTTTCGCAACGTTTTCTGCGGTGATACCCATGTGGTATTGGTTATAGACGTCCCATAAACCATCCACAATCATCGAATCAACGAGCTTCGCATCACCCATACGGAAACCATCGCGAGAATTATGCAAAACATGCGGCGAGGCGCTCATGTTCTCCTGGCCACCCGCAATGATGATATCGGCATCACCACAACGAATTGCTTGAGCCGCTAAGTGAGTAGCTTTGAGACCACTGCCGCACACTTTATTGATGGTGATACCAGGAATGCTATTCGGTAGGCCGCTTTTAATCACGGCCTGACGCGCCGCATTCTGACCCACACCAGCGGTCAGTACCTGACCCAAAATAACTTCATTAATGAGCGAGGGATCAATACCGGTTTTTTGCATTAAACCTTTGATGACATGTGCACCTAATTCTGAAGCGGCAATCTTAGCGAGTGTTCCACCAAATTTACCTACGGGGGTTCTGCTGGCTGCGACAATGACAACTTCATTCATAGGTTTTCTCCGGTCTTGATCAAGCTGTTCAGTTAATGAAACACTGATTAAATAAATACTAGGTGTTTCGCAATTAATCAGCGGCTCTCAAATCTGAGCGCTATAAATTTGCAAAGCGGACAATCTTAACGACGAGCATCGCCGGACTGTTGATGTCGCTCAATGCGCCTTCATATACGCACGTCTTTCGAGATCCATATAGCCAAGCGAAGAATCTACTTGTCCGCCCAAAGGCAATCTGCGCTGAAGACCGAACAGTTATGCGTTAATGATAGCTCTTGATATTCATCAAGCGGAAGGAATTTTCGGAGGAGAAAACAGGTTTTTTAAAATGATTTGATCTGGAGGTTATCAATTCGAAATCGTAGTGAAATCAATGATCTTTCGTTGCGTTGCGCAATTCTTTTACGTGAAGCTGTCCTTTTAATAAAGCTTTGCTCAGAATTTTGTAAGTATCCCTATCGAAAATTGGCTTACTTGGTGATTCGTCTAGTAAGTTCCACAAGGCTTCTTCCGATTGTGCAGTGCCCATATAGCACCAATTATTGACCAGATGTATGTCGGTTCTAGTGGAAGTACTTTCAATCAAACCGATGGCACTTGCATAGGGCCAGGTTTTTACATGCAGTTGTGCCAAAGCGGCTTCTAGCCGAGCACGGTGGAAAGATTCATCTTCTTTACCCACACAAACGCCCTTGCAGCGGTTGAGCTGCAAAGCAAAGCATGCTTTGTTTGTTTTAGACGTGGCCTCAAGACCCAGTTGCACCATACATAGCTGATGCGTTTCGGCGAGTTGGCGTAATACCGTTTCTGCTTTACGTTTAGAGCTAAATAAACCATATAGACGATCTACATGTCCGAAATCGCCGTCGTTAGCAAAGCTTAACGTTGGGTAGGTGCGGCCTTGTGCATCTTCATTCAAGCGCCAGGCACACAAATCATCTTGACGCCTAAGGGTGCGATTATGGATAGGCTGTAGCTGCTTCACTAGTTGGGCTTCCAGCAGCAATGCGCCAATTTCTCCGGCAGTTTCGCGCCATTCAATGCGATGCAGTTGCTGCGATAGACGCATGTCTTTGTAGAGTTTGTGATCCGAGCTGAAGTGCGACATCACTCGTTGACGCAGACGTACACTTTTTCCAACATACAGTGGGATATCGTTTTCACCGTAAAAAAGATACACGCCCGGTGTGTCGGGGCAATCATCGAGCACATTCGGCGGTAGATGCGAGGGTAACGAGGGTTTTTGAAGTAGTAAGCGCACGGCGTCATCTATGACGTCGGGTGCTAGTTCACTGCGAAGTTTTTGCCACAGCTGCCACAACAGATCCGCATCGGCTAGCGCTCGGTGACGTGCTTGCGCTTTTAATTCGTGGCGTGAAATTAATGCGTCGAGATTGTGACGATTGTGTTCTGGAAAAAGCTTGCGAGAGAGCTTAACGGTACACAGCACATCTGAGCGAAATGCATAACCGGCTTCAGTAAATTCATTACGCAAAAAACCATAATCAAAGCGCGCGTTATGAGCGATGAATAAAGCACCTTGCAGTCGCTCGTATAACTCTTTAGCGAGGGATGCAAAGGTCGGTGCTTCACGCACCATCTCATTACTAATGCCTGTGAGTTGTTGAATGAATGCGGGGATGGAAGTACCCGGATTAACCAAGCTGGACCAGTGAGTCGCATTGCCGTTGGCATCGACCTCGACTAATCCTATTTCAGTGATGCGATCAACCGTTGCATTGGCGCCTGTTGTTTCCAGGTCGACGAAAACTAATTTTTCAAAGTTCATGTGCGAGGAGCTTATTTGCCCCAGCTATCCCGGAGTGTGACGATGCGATTGAAAACAGGTTGACCGGGCTTTGAGTCAACGCGGTCAGCGACAAAATAGCCATGGCGTTCGAATTGAAATTTCTCATCTGGTGCAGCCTTATCAGCACCTGCTTCCAAAAAAGCAGTAATGACTGATTTTGAATTTGGATTTAGCGCTTGTTTGAAATCCTTACCACCTGCATCCGGATGCGCATCGGTGAATAGTCGATCATACATTCGCACTTCAGCCGATACCGCATGTGCGGCTGAGATCCAGTGAATATTCCCTTTGATTTTGTAATTTGCTGAGCCTTCCGTGCCGCTCTTACTATCAGGGTAGTAATTGCAATGGACCGCAATGACCTTACCAGTAGCGTCTTTATCGCAGCCAGTACACTCAACTACAAAACCATAACGCAAACGCACTTTACTGCCTGGGAAAAGACGGAAGTAACCTTTCTCGGGTACTTCCATAAAATCATCTTGTTCTATCCACAGCTCGCGACTAATAGGAAATGCGCGATGACCTCGTTCAGGATGATGCGGATGAATCGGAGCAGAGCATGCTTCCGTTTGACCTTCAGGATAATTATCGATAATCAGTTTTAGCGGATTCAGTACGGCGACTGTGCGTGCCGCTTTTGCATCTAGATCATCACGTAACGCGCCTTCAAGAATGCTCATGTCTATCCAGCTATCGGCCTTGGCAACGCCGATGCGCTCAGCAAAAAGCTGAATCGATTCGGGTGTGTAACCGCGGCGTCGTATACCCACGATCGTTGGCATACGCGGATCATCCCAACCATCAACAATTTTTTCTTCGACCAGTTGCAGCAGCTTGCGCTTACTGGTGATGGCGTAGGTTAGATTCAGTCGTGCAAATTCATATTGATGTGGAAGTGGCTTTTTAAAGAAACCGCCTTCAGCTAAGCGTTCAAGTATCCAATCATAAAAAGGACGGTGGTCTTGAAACTCTAGCGTGCAAATTGAGTGAGTAATATTTTCTATCGCATCCGATATCGGGTGCGCATAATCGTACATAGGATAGATACACCACGTGTCACCCGTGCGGTGGTGATGAGCGTGTCGAATTCGGTAAATGGCCGGATCGCGCATATTCATATTGGGCGAAGCCATATCAATTTTCGCGCGCAAAATATGTTCACCATCCTTGAACTCGCCAGCTTTCATGCGACGCAGTAAATCGAGCGACTCCGCAGCTGGGCGATCGCGAAAGCGCGAATTTTTTCCTGGCTCACTAAAATTGCCACGATTCGCCGCCATCTCTTCCGCACTTTGACTATCCACGTAGGCGTGATTAGCCGTCACTAACCATTCAGCCATGGCGTAAAGCTGATCGAAATAATCACTGGCAAAATATTGGTGATGGTCGCCAGCGTGTTGCCAGTTAAAACCTAACCATTCCACCGTGTCGATGATGGTATCGACGTATTCCTGATCTTCCTTGGCTGGATTGGTATCGTCAAACCGCAGATGACAACGACCTTGGTAATCACGCGCTAATCCAAAATTGAGGCAAATGGATTTTGCATGGCCGATGTGAAGATAGCCATTCGGCTCGGGCGGGAAACGGGTAATAACATTAGGCAATGGCTTGCCTTGTGCATCGGTCCGATTGGCGTATTTATCGCTTGCAGTATCGGCATCGATAATGCCGCGCAAAAAATTGGACGGCGCATTAAGTGCGCCGTTGTTGCTGTCATTGCCCATGGATGTGGAAGCCGGATCGAAGAAATCAAGGTGCGATTTTACCGTAGCCTACAATCGGCGCATGAGTAAGCTCAGGAGTACGTGTGATGTGGACCTATCCAAGAGTACTGGCGCACCGTGGGGGAGGCGTCTTAGCGCCCGAAAATACCATGGCCGCCTTGCGCAAAGGCTATGAAATGGGGTTTCGTGGTGTGGAGTTTGATGTCATGGCCACTCGCGATGAGGGGCTGATCCTGATGCACGATGACTATTTGGGCCGAACGGTGGCTGGAGCAGGCAGTATCAGCGACCTTACTGCGAGCGAATTGCTGGCGATGGATGCGGGTTCGTGGTTTTCAGCCGGCTATGCAGGCGAGCGCATCCCCTTATTTGCTGACGCTGCCAGCTATTGCATTAGCTCAGGTATTTTTATGAACGTTGAAATCAAACCTGTACCGGGTCATGACACGCGTACCGCAGAATTGATTGCACAATTTTGTGCCGTTCTTCCACCGAGCAGTGTGTTGTTGTCCTCTTTTTCGCTGGATGCGCTAAAGGTTGTCAAACAAATGGCTCCATCTATACCGCGTGCGTGGTTAGTCGATGCTGTGCCGCATGACTGGCAGCAAACCTTGGCGATGCTGGACTCCGATACGATTCATGCCAACGCAAAGAGCCTGGCTTCCTCAACTGTTAAAGCGCTGAAGGCTGAAGGCATTAAGCTACTCTGCTACACCGTGAATGATCCTGTTCAGGCGCGTGCTTTGTTCGATGCGGGAGTCGACGCCCTTTGCACCGACCGGCTAGACCTGATAGCCCCGGATTTTTTCGATCAACGATATATTCACTGAGATGCATTTCACATAGATTCTTTTCACAACTGATTGAAATTCATTAATTTTTCGGCAATGTAGTCTGATGCAGGAAGCTGCTGGCTGAGTCTGCAGAGTGGGCTTCACGTATAATCGTTGCCTTTCCTAGAGTCCTGCAATCCTTCTATTCGCAGGCTAAAAATTGCGCCACCACGTCCCCATGAACACGTCCGACATTCGCGAAAAATTTCTCTCCTTCTACGCCTCTAAAGCACACAGCGTCGTTAGGTCCTCTAGTCTCGTGCCAGGTAATGATCCGACTTTATTGTTCACCAATTCAGGCATGGTGCAGTTCAAGGATGTTTTTCTTGGCACCGACAAACGCGATTACGTGCGAGCCGCATCGGTCCAGCGCTGTTTGCGTGCGGGCGGTAAACATAACGATCTGGAGAATGTAGGTTACACAGCGCGCCACCATACATTTTTTGAGATGCTGGGTAATTGGTCGTTTGGAGATTACTTCAAACGCGATTCACTGATTTGGTCATTTGAACTTTTAACCAAAGTTTACGGCTTGCCCGCAGAAAAACTCTGGGCTACGGTGTATCACACCGACGATGAAGCCTATGACATTTGGGTGAAAGACATTGGTCTACCGCCTGAGCGTGTTATTCGTATTGGTGACAACAAGGGTGCGCCGTATGCATCCGATAATTTTTGGCAGATGGCCGATACCGGACCGTGTGGTCCGTGTTCAGAAATTTTCTATGATCACGGCCCAGATATTTGGGGTGGACCACCGGGCAGCGCAGAAGAAGATGGTGATCGCTACATTGAAATTTGGAACAACGTGTTCATGCAGTTTGATCGTCAAATTGATCCTGCAACGGGTGAAGCGACGCTGACTCCACTACCTGCGCCTTGCGTTGATACCGGCATGGGTCTGGAGCGTTTAGCAGCCATACTTCAGCATGTGCATAGTAATTACGAGATTGATCAGTTTCAGCGGCTGATTAAAGCCGCGGCGCGCGAAACAGGCGCTAAAGATTTAACCAACAATTCATTGCGCGTGATTGCCGATCATATTCGTGCCTGCGCTTTTTTAGTGGTGGATGGTGTGGTGCCTGGCAGCGAGGGTCGCGCCTATGTATTGCGCAGAATTATTCGACGCGCCCTGCGACATGGCAATAAGTTGGGTCAGAAAAAACCCTTCTTTTATAAATTGATTCCTGATTTAGTCAGTGAAATGGGTGTGGCATATCCTGAGCTGGCCGAAGCGGCTGAGCGCGTAGCGAAAGTGCTCAAGCAAGAAGAAGAGCGTTTTGGTGAGACCTTAGAAAACGGTATGAAAATCCTCGAGGCAGCGCTGGCGAAAAATCCGGGACAGCTCGATGGAAAAACAGCGTTCACTTTGTACGATACCTATGGTTTTCCATTAGATTTGACCGCCGATATTTGCCGCGAGCGTGACGTCGCGCTGGATGAATCGGGTTTTCATGAAGCGATGGAAAAGCAAAAATCTACCGCGCGCGCAGCGGGTAAATTTGAGATGGCCGCAGCGATTGACTATTCAGGTCCGAAAACGCAGTTCACTGGATACGACAATCTGACTGATACAGCCAAGATACTCGCGCTGTATGTCGATGGTGTGTCGGTAAAAGAGATCACCGCCGGTCAAGAAGCGACGATCGTCTTAGATCGTTCACCGTTTTATGCGGAGTCAGGCGGGCAAGCGGGTGATGTGGGTTTGATTGAATCGAGCGCCGCCTCTTTTGCCGTTAGTGATACACAAAAAGTACAACCGGATGTATTTGGTCATCACGGTAAATTAGCAACTGGCAAGCTCGCAGTAGATGATGCAATAAAAGCGACAGTTAATATTAACGTGCGTGCATCCACGATGCGCAATCATTCGGCGACTCACTTGATGCACAAGGCCTTGCGTATGGTGCTCGGTGGCCACGTGATGCAAAAAGGCTCATTGGTTGATGCCGATAAAACGCGTTTTGATTTTAGTCATAACGCGCCCCTGAGCGCTGATGAAATTCGTCGTGTTGAAGCTTTGGTGAATCACGAAATTCTGCACAACGACGCTACCAATGCTGAATTAATGGCGTATGACGATGCGATTAAAGCTGGTGCGATGGCTTTATTTGGCGAAAAATACGGTGATCAAGTGCGCGTACTCGGCATTGGTAGTTCAACCGAATTATGTGGCGGTACGCATGTCACGCGTACCGGCGATATTGGTTTATTCAAAATCGTTTCTGAAGGTGGCGTTGCCGCAGGCATTCGGCGTGTAGAAGCTGTCACGGGTGAGCATGCGTTAACTTTAGTTCAATCGCTGGCTGCTCGCGTAAATGAAGCTGCGAATGCACTCAAGGTGCAACCCGAAGAAATCACGCAACGTATCGCGCAGGTACAAGATCAAGTGAAGTCGCTCGAAAAAGAATTAGCTGCGCTCAAAGCCAAGATGGCTTCTGGGCAGGGTGATGATTTGTTGGCACAAGCAGTGGATATTCATGGCATTAAAGTCCTTGCAGTGACATTGGAAAACGCCGATGTGAACACGCTGCGCGCCGTGATGGACAAGATGAAAGATAAATTAAAAACTGCTGCTATCGTGCTGGCATCAGTGAGTGATGGCAAGGTGAGTTTGATTGCGGGCGTGACTGCTGACTCAACGTCTAAAGTGAAAGCCGGTGACTTAGTTAATTTCGTCGCTCAACAAGTAGGTGGTAAAGGTGGTGGTCGTCCTGATATGGCGCAAGCGGGTGGTACGGATCCGTCAGGATTACCTAAAGCGCTGGCTGGCGTTAGCCAATGGGTGAGTGAACGAGTCAGCAACTAAGTATCTAAGTGTCTTAGTGCTTAATTAGGCTCTTAATTAAGCGCTGAATTTTTCCAACAAAAACTATAAAAAACAATTCATGGACTATCGTTATTGCCCTGTGTGTGCCAGTGAATTGGTGATGCGTCATGACAGCGAATCAGGCGCGGACGGAGAAAAAGCGCGATTAGCCTGTCCGGTTGGTCACTGGACTCACTGGGATAACCCTGTACCTGTACTGGCGGCGTTAGTTGAAGTCGAGAATAAAATTTTGTTAGCGCGTAATGCGGCCTGGGGTCCAAAGAATTTTGCGTTGATTACCGGCTTTATGGAGCGCGGTGAAACACCCGAGCAAGGCATCGCGCGCGAGTTGCAGGAAGAAACCAGTCTGCAAGCGAGCAAAATTGAGCTGATCGGTGTGTATGAATTTCTGCGCAAAAATGAGTTGATCATCGCGTACCACGTGCAGGCTGATGGTGAGATTCGTCTTTCACCAGAGCTGGTGGAGTATCGGTTGATTTCGCCCGAAAAACTCAAACCCTGGCGCGCCGGAACCGGTTATGCCATGGCAGATTGGATGCGAGCTCGGGGACTAGAGCCTGAATTCATCGATTGGGGTCAAGAAGCGCCGTCGAACGACTGAAAATACTTTCTTTTCGTTTGTATCAAATGAATGATGCGCACAGTGTCTTCGCAGCTTAAAATTTTGCTAAGTAGTTTTGCAGAGGGTAAGGAATGGAATTTCAGAAAGATGTCGATGCGCGTGGCATGAAATGCCCGTTGCCAATACTGAAAGCAAAAAAAGCGCTGAACGACATGCAAACCGGCGAAATTTTGAGAGTGATGGCTACCGACCCGGGTTCAGTCAGGGATTTCAACGCGTTTGCCCGCCAAACGGGTAATGAGTTGTTATCGCACGAAGAACAGGACGCTGAATTTACCTTTTTCCTACGTAGAAAATAAACGAACGACCGTGCGTGATTTTTGCGCAGAGTTGCGTTATTCCCTATAATCGCGGTTTACGTTAACGTCAATCTGGCGGCTCCAGGTTTCGCTGGGCTGGTCAGGCAATTCAATTCTTCCCAAGGATAGTTATGAAGGTACTGGTACCCGTCAAACGCGTGGTCGATTACAACGTGAAGGTGCGCGTTAAATCCGATAGCAGTGGTGTGGATATCGCCAACGTCAAGATGTCGATGAACCCCTTCGATGAAATCGCTGTTGAAGAAGCGATGCGTCTAAAAGAAGGCGGCAAAGCGACGGAAGTGATTGCTGTGTCGTGTGGTGTTACGCAATGTCAGGAGACGTTGCGAACGGCCATGGCGATTGGTGCTGATCGCGCTATCTTGGTCGAAACCGATGCGGATCTGCAGCCTTTGGCGGTGGCCAAACTGTTGAAAGCCGTCGCTGAAAAAGAGCAACCGCAACTCATCATTTTAGGTAAGCAGGCGATTGACGATGATTGCAATCAAACCGGTCAAATGCTGGCTGCGCTTCTTGGTTGGCCGCAGGCGACCTTTGCTTCCAAAGTAACTGTCGATGGTGACAAAGCGACTGTTACTCGCGAAGTGGATGGTGGACTTGAAACGATTTCGCTAACGTTACCTGCCATCGTGACGACTGATTTGCGTTTGAATGAGCCACGTTATGTGACTCTGCCAAACATCATGAAGGCGAAGAAAAAAACACTCGATGTGATTCAACCCGATGCTTTGGGTGTGGATGTCACACCGCGCTTAAAAACGCTCAAAGTTTCCGAGCCGGCTAAACGTTCAGCGGGCACCATGGTGCCGGATGTCGCAACACTGGTTGCGAAGTTGAAGAACGAAGCAAAAGTCATCTGAATATAACAAGGACACTACGTCATGGCCGCACTTGTCATCGCTGAACACGATAATGCCTCGCTTAAAGCGAGCACCCTGAACACCGTTACCGCCGCTGTTCAATGTAGCAATGAAGTTCATATCTTAATTGCAGGTCACGACTGTGCTGCGGCAGCGGCGGCAGCGGCGCAGATTGCAGGCGTGACTAAAGTATTGATCGCTGAAGGTGCGCAATTTGCTGATGGTCTGGCTGAAAATATTGCTGAGCAAGCGCTGGCGCTAGCTTCTAACTATTCACATGTACTCGCACCAGCTACGGCTTACGGCAAAAATATTCTTCCGCGCGTAGCCGCTCGTTTGGATGTGGGTCAGATTTCAGAAATCACTAAGGTCGATTCACCTGACACCTTTGAGCGTCCGATTTATGCCGGTAATGCCATCGCTACGGTGCAATCGATTGATGCGATTAAAGTCATTACTGTTCGTGCTACAGGTTTTGATGCAGCAGCTACGGGTGGCTCGGCAGCGATAGAAAAAATTACGGCAGTAGCTGACTCAGGAAAATCAGCCTTTGTTTCGCGCGAGTTAGCGAAGTCGGATCGTCCAGAACTCACTGCTGCAAAAATTATTGTTTCTGGTGGGCGCGGTATGGGCTCGGCTGAAAATTTTAAAATTCTCGAACCACTCGCCGACAAGCTTGGTGCTGCTATGGGCGCATCGCGTGCCGCTGTTGATGCAGGTTATGTGCCGAATGATTGGCAAGTCGGACAGACAGGCAAAATCGTTGCTCCTCAGTTGTATATCGCCGTAGGTATTTCTGGTGCGATTCAACATTTGGCGGGTATGAAAGATTCAAAGACGATTGTTGCCATCAACAAGGATGCGGAAGCACCCATATTCAGCGTAGCTGACTATGGACTGGTGGGTGATTTGTTTGAAGCCATACCAGCACTAGTAAAAGAACTCGGTTAAACAATTAATTCCCTTCTCGGTTAGCAGAATCTTCAGGAGTTCTAATGAGCTACGTCGCACCTTTAAAAGATATGGTGTTCGTCATGAACGAGTTGGCGGGGCTGGAAGCCATTAGCCAATTACCCGGCTGCGAAGATGCGACGCCTGAAACGGCTGAAGCCGTGCTGGAAGAAAATGCAAAATTTTGTTCAGAAGTCGTCGCACCTCTGAATTGGGCAGGGGATTGCGCGCCAAGCAGTTGGCATGGCGGCGAAGTAAAAACGACGCCCGGATTTAAAGAAGCATTCAAAGCTTTTGGCCAAGCAGGTTGGCAAGGTGTGCAGCATCCGGTTAATTACGGTGGTCAGGGTTTACCTAAGTTGTTAGCCACTCCCTGTATCGAAATGTTGAACTCGGCGAATCTTTCATTCGCACTATGTCCGTTGTTGACTGATGGTGCCATCGAAGCGTTGATGACAGCAGGCACCGATGCACAAAAAAACTTGTACCTAGAAAAATTGATTTCGGGTCAATGGACTGGCACGATGAATTTGACCGAGCCACAGGCGGGTTCTGATTTGTCATTAGTGCGTTCACGTGCAGTGCCGGAAGCGGATGGCACGTACAAAGTTTTTGGTACCAAAATTTACATTACCTACGGCGAGCATGATATGGCTGAGAACATCATCCATCTCGTGCTGGCACGCACGCCAGACGCACCAGAAGGTGTGAAAGGTATTTCACTGTTCATCGTGCCTAAATTTCTCGTCAAAGCGGATGGCAGCTTAGGCGATAGAAATGACGTGCATTGCGTATCGATTGAACACAAGCTCGGTATCAAAGCCAGCCCCACCGCTGTTTTGCAATATGGCGATCACGGTGGTGCAATTGGTTATTTAGTGGGACAAGAAAATCGCGGCTTAGAGTACATGTTCATCATGATGAACGCTGCGCGTTTTGCAGTAGGCATGCAAGGTATCGCGGTGGCCGAGCGCGCGTATCAAAAAGCAGTCGGCTATGCGCGTGATCGTGTTCAATCGCGCGACCTCGCAGGCTCTGCGGGTCCGGTGGCGATCATTCATCACCCTGATGTAAAACGTATGCTGATGTCTATGCGCGCTCAAACAGAAGCGGCCCGTGCATTGTCGTATGTGACGGCGGCTGCTTTCGACGCTGCTCATCATCACGCTGATGAGGCAACACGCAAAGTCAATCACGCCTTCTATGAATTCATGGTGCCTATCGTTAAAGGTTGGTCGACTGAGATGTCGATTGATGTTGCATCGACCGGTGTACAAGTGCACGGTGGTATGGGCTTTATCGAAGAAACGGGCGCTGCACAGCATTATCGCGACGCACGTATCTTGACGATTTACGAAGGTACGACCGCGATTCAGGCGAATGATTTGGTAGGTCGTAAAACCCTGCGTGATGGTGGTGAGCTGGCAAAAAATTTACTCAGCCAAGTTGCGGCGACAGCGGCTGAGTTAACCAGTTCCGGCAATGCCGAGTTGGTAGCGATTGGTCAGCGCCTGGCTGCGGCGAGTGCCGATCTGAAGAGTATCGTTGAATTTATCGCGGCGAATGGCAAGGCTGACATCAAAGCTGCCTTTGCAGGTAGCGTGCCTTATCTGAAAATCGCAGGCATCGTGTTTGGTGGTTGGCAGATGGCGCGTGCCGCGAAGATCGCGACTGCCAAATTAGCTGAAGGCGGCGGTGATGCCTCTTTCTACAAAGCGAAGATCGCTACGGCGCGTTTTTTTGCTGATCATTACCTGAGTACTTCTTCCGCGGCACGGATTTCGGTGGTTGAAGGTAGTGCAGGTGTGTTGGCGCTCGCTGACGAACAGTTTTAGTTTATTCGCGGTGAGTGCAGCGGCTGTTTAAATTTTAGATTAGCCGTAAGCACCACCGGTCAGCATCAGATCGAAGGCGCGCGCGATAACAGTCAGTAGTAGTGTCGC
>CANGJE010000029.1 GCA_947454305.1 Oxalobacteraceae bacterium | reverse complement strand
TTGCCATCGGCCATCAGAATCGCCGGATTCGTCATGAGATGACCTACATTGCGTAAAAACAGTAATGAGCGGCCATGCAGCTTCACTGTTTGACCATTTGCGCCTTTGTACTCACGATCAGCATTCAATTTACGGTCAAACGTTTTGCCACCCTTACTGACGCTTTCAACCAAGGTACCTTTTAAAATACCTAACCAATTTTCATACGCCACTACTTTATCTGCACCATCAACCACGGTGACTGAATCCTCTAAATCGAGAATGGTCGATAATGCCGATTCGATCACGAGATCAGATACGCCTGCTGCATCCGTTTTTCCAATCGGCGTGGTGCGATCAATGCGGATGTCGATATGAATTCCATGATTTTTTAACAGTACCGACGAAGGTGATGATGCCTCACCTTGATAGCCGATAAATTTAGCTGCGTCTTTTAAACCTACCGTACTGCCATCCTTAAGCGTAACGGCCAGCTGACCTCCATTGACCACATACGCAGTTGCGTTGGCATGTGATCCACTCGCTAACGGTGCGGATTGATCTAAAAAATTTCTGGCAAAGGCAATGACCTTCGCACCGCGTACGGGGTTGTATCCACCGGCCCGTGTAGCACCATCAGTTTCTGGAATCGCATCGGTGCCATACAAGGCATCGTACAAAGAACCCCAGCGTGCATTAGCCGCATTTAGTGCATAACGAGCATTCAATATCGGCACCACCAATTGTGGGCCAGCCGTGACTGATAATTCTGCGTCAACGTTTTCCGTCGTTACCTGAACTTGCTCTGGCACCGGCATCAGATAACCAATCGATTCCAAAAATTCACGGTATTTAGTTACATCAGCAATCGGTCCTGGATGGGCTTTGTGCCACGCATCGAGTTCATGTTGCAAACGATCGCGCTCAGCTAATAAAGCCGCATTTTTGGGTGCTAAGTCATTAGCGATTTGCGCGAAGCCTTTCCAAAACGCGTCGCTGGTTAACCCTGTGCCTGGTAAGACCTTGTCATCAATAAAGTTCTGAAGAACGGTATCTACCTGCAATCCATGGCAATCAGTTCGTTTAGTCATAGCGTTGGTCTTTCCTGCGTTAATAGTAATAATAAAAATGCGCTGGCTTCGACTAACCAGCGCCAACAAAATTCAATACATCATTCAGTGATGTTCCACTGCCTTTCGGTGTGACGCCTAATTCTTCCATCGGTGCGTTCGCGCGATTCACCCAAAAAGTTGGATAACCAAACCACGCAGCGCCGCATATATCCCAGGCATTACTCGACACAAACAACATGTCTCTAGCTGCCAGACCGAAAGTGTCTGGGCCGAGTTGATATGCTTCCGGTGCTGTTTTGAATTTTTTTACTAGGTGCACCGACAAAACTGCATTCAGTAAATCATCCATACCTGCAGCGTGAACGGCCGCTTCAAGCATGTCGGGATTGCCATTCGAAAGTATGGCTAGCTTCATTCCACGCTCACGCAAGCGCGTTAGCACGTCTAGGCATTCGGGAAAGGCAGACAACTTGGCGTATTGACCCATGAGCTGATTTTGCGCATCGAGCGTTAGATCAAGGCCTAGCTTGCGGCAAGAAAAAATCAGCGCATCCTGCGTGACTTCCCAAAAGGGCTTGTAGGTATTCGAGAGCGTACGCAAGCGAGTGTATTCAATCTGCTTGTCACGCCAGAGATCCGCCAGCGCGCTACCGCGTCCGGGGAAAAGTCGCTCTGCCAGCACGCCCATCGAATACACATCGAAGAGCGTGCCGTAAGCGTCAAAAAGAATTGCCTGAATAGCCATGCCCTGCCAGATTAAAGATCTGGAGGCAGTATATTCACACTAAAAATCAATAAGTCTATCGTTCGGTTGATTCACTTATGACTTTTAGTCAAAGATGACACATATTAAACGTCGATATTGCCTGCAGCGAGCGCGTTCATCTCAATAAATGCCCGTCGCGGCTCAACATCGTCGCCCATCAGCGTGGTGAAGATTTGGTCGGCTGCGATCGCATCTTCAATCTGAACCCTCAGTAAACGACGCACGGTTGGGTCCATGGTGGTCTCCCACAACTGCTCGGGATTCATTTCGCCCAACCCTTTGTAGCGCTGCTTTGTCACGCCACGCTCTGCCTCATCACGCAACCACGCCATCGCATGATGGAAATCGATGATGGCCGATTCACGTATCTTTTCGCCCGTACCACGACGCACCAACGCACCCGGCCCGATCAAACCTTTGAACGTTGCGGCTGCTTCCGCTAACAAGCCGTAATCCGCGCTGCGCACAAATTCGGCATCGATCACACTGATTTTTAAATTGCCGTGGTGACGGCGCTCAATCCGCAAGCCACGTCGTGCCGATAATTCATCGCTGGTTGCCGTCACACTCACCGCAGGATCGTTAATGGCTGCAGCTAACGAAGCGGCGGATGCTGTAGCAGACTCTGCCGCATCGAGATCCAGTGTTACGCCCGTCATGATGGCTGACAGAGCCGCATCATCGATTACGCGTGAGAGGCGCATGATGATGGCGTTCGCTGTGTTGTACTTACGAACCAATTCAGCCAAAGCATCACCGGCAATCGCTGCCGCATTTTCAGAAGGCACCAACGCTGCATCATTCAGCGCGATTTGCATCATGTAGCTGGCTTCTTCTAAATCATCTTTCAAGTAACGCTCATCTTTGCCATGCTTTACTTTATACAAGGGTGGCTGCGCGATATACACATGGCCTCGCTCGACTAATAGCGGCATCTGGCGATACAGCAAGGTCAACAGCAGGGTACGAATATGTGCACCATCAACGTCTGCATCGGTCATGATGATGATGCGGTGATAGCGTAATTTATCGATGTTGAATTCATCGGCACCAATCGACGTACCCAAGGTCGCTATCAAGGTGGTGATCTGCTCGGAAGAAAGCATTTTTTCAAATCGTGCTTTCTCGACATTCAACACCTTACCGCGCAAAGGAAGAATGGCTTGAAATTTTCTGTCGCGACCCTGCTTAGCTGAGCCTCCCGCTGAGTCACCCTCGACGATATATAACTCGCACAGTGCTGGGTCTTTTTCTTGGCAGTCAGCCAGCTTGGCCGACAAACCCAAACCATCCATGATGCCTTTACGACGCGTTAATTCGCGCGCCTTACGTGCAGCCTCGCGTGCACGAGCCGCCTCAACAATTTTTCCGCAAATAATTTTTGCGTCATGCGGACGCTCCGCCAAATAATCCGTCAGCGTCTTAGCAACGACTTCTTCTACCGGACCGCGAACTTCAGATGAAACGAGTTTGTCTTTGGTTTGTGAGCTAAATTTCGGCTCAGGCACTTTAACCGACAACACGCAAGTTAATCCTTCGCGCATGTCGTCACTGGCGATTTCCACTTTCGCTTTTTTTGCGAACTCGTGTTCATCAATGTATTTGTTTATGACTCGCGTCATCGCTGCGCGCAAGCCGGTCAAATGCGTACCGCCATCGCGCTGTGGAATATTGTTCGTGAAGCACAGCACCTGTTCATTGAACGCATCATTCCATTGCATGGATACGTCGACCGTGATTTGCGTGTTGTGTTCTGACATACGCTCGCCAGTCGCCTGAAACACATTGGGATGCAATACGTTTTTATTTTTATTGATGTACTCAACAAAGCCGCGAGTGCCGCCCTCAAAGGCAAAACTTTCTTCTTTACCCGTACGCTGGTCAGTCAGCTTAATGTGTACGCCATTATTCAAAAACGATAATTCGCGTATGCGCTTAGCGAGAATATCGTAGTGATATTCAACGTGGGTGAAAATTTCTTCGTCGGCCCAAAAATGAACTTCGGTACCACGCTTGTCGGTATCACCCACAAGTTTGATAGGCGAGACTTCTACACCTTCTTGAGTTTCTGTTTCACGATTTTGCGGAATGCCGTGCGCAAACTCCATAAAATATTGCTTGCCATCGCGACGTATGGTCAGACGCAATTTTTTAGACAGTGCGTTGACGCACGATACGCCCACGCCATGCAAACCACCTGAAACTTTGTATGAGTTTTGATCGAACTTACCGCCTGCGTGCAATTCGGTCATCACAATTTCAGCCGCGCTACGCTTAGGCTCATGTTTGTCGTCCCACTTGATGCCCGTCGGTATGCCGCGTCCATTATCGCGAATAGAAATTGAATTGTCCGAATGAATGGTGACGTCAATTTCCGTGCAATGGCCTGCCAAAGACTCATCAATAGAGTTATCCAACACCTCGAACACCAAATGATGCAAGCCGGTGCCATCGGACGTATCGCCGATATACATGCCAGGTCGTTTGCGAACCGCTTCTAGGCCCTCAAGAATTTGAATGGACGATGCGCCATATTGATTAGACGGACTACTGTTATCTGATGGAATTGCGGCCATGGCTACCTTAATAAAACAATTGCGCAGTAAATCACTGTGTTGAAAATGCGTCGAAGGGGCCTACAGGCCCCTTCGTATTACGAATGACGTGTTTTAAATTCTCATTGGCATAACGACATATTTGAAATTCGGATCATCGGGTACGGTGATCAATGCCGATGAATTAGCATCACCGAGCGAGATACTGACCTGATCGCATTTCAAATTATTCAAGACGTCTAACAAATACGTCACGTTAAAGCCAATGTCGACGCTGTCGCCGCTGTAATCGATTTCGAGCTCTTCAACTGCCTCTTCCTGATCGGCATTCGTAGAACTGATTTTCAAACTGCCCGGCGCAATCACGCAACGCACACCCTTAAATTTGTCCGAGGTCATGATGGCTGTCCGCTGTAGTGAACGCAGCAAAACATCGCGACCAATCGAGAAATTATTTTTATACGCTTTAGGAATAACGCGTGTGTAATCAGGGAATTTACCCTCGACTAATTTAGATATCAGTTCGATGTCGGAGAAATCGAGCTTGACCTGGTTGGTTGCGATCTGCAGAGTCACCGGATCATCTGTTTCTTCTAACAGGCGCTGCAATTCCAATATCGTTTTGCGCGGAATAATGACTTCTTGGCGCACGAACTCTTGCTCGGTAACGATCTGCGAAAACGCCAGTCGATGTCCATCCGTGGCCACCGCAATCACGTTTTTGCCATCGACCACCAACAACAAACCGTTCAAGTAATAACGAATATCTTGCTGGGCCATAGAAAAATGGACCATGTTGAAAAGATGTTTCAGCGTTTTCTGCGGCAATTCAACCTTGGCAGAAAAATGCTCCGCTTGTGCGACGGTTGGGAATTCATCGGCTGACTGCGTCTGCAATGCAAAGCGTGATTTGCCGCTTTGTATCGTCATACGCTTGTTGGTAAGTGACAGCGACACTTCGGCTTCTGGAAGAGCGCGCAATATATCCAAGAGCTTACGAGCTGCAACTGTCGTTGCAACGATATCTTTTCCCGATCCAATGGCAGCGTGGGTGCTGATCTGCACCTCAATGTCCGTTGATAGCAAGGACACGTTCTCTCCGTCTTTTCGGATGAGGATATTGGCGAGAATCGGCAACGTGTGCCGACGCTCGACAATACCACTCACGATTTGCAGTGGCCGCAACAAAGCGTCCCTGTGAATTTTTACCAGTAGCATCGTGCGTTCCTTTCGCGAGTCGCTTTCTGTATCAGCATTTTTGGTTCTTTTTTAATTGCTGCTCTGGTTTAATGCCAGCTCAGCCCTTTAAGGTTTGCTCCAACACGTGAAGCTCGTGATTGCATTCGGGATTTTTACTACGATCTGCAGCAATCTTTCGTACAGCATGTAGCACGGTCGTGTGATCACGCCCGCCAAACAATTCACCAATCTCCGGCAGACTTTTTTGCGTCAGCTCTTTCGCCAAATACATCGCTATCTGCCGTGGCCGAGCAATATTTGCAGGCCGTTTTTTTGAATACATATCAGCGACTTTGATATTAAAAAAGTCAGCGACGGTTTTTTGTATGTTCTCGACGGAGATCTGTCGATTCTGCACCGACAGCAAATCTTTTAATGCATCTTTAACGACATCAATCGTGATGTCTTTCCCGTGAAAGCGCGAGTAAGCAAGGATTTTACGCAGCGCACCTTCAAGTTCACGCACATTCGAGCGCAAATGTTTGGCCACAAAAAACGCCACGTCATCCGAAAGTGCCGCACCTTCAAGCGCTGCTTTTTTCAACAAGATAGCCACGCGCATTTCCAACTCCGGTGGCTCCACAGCTACCGTCAATCCTGAATCAAAGCGAGAGATCAAACGGTCATCCATGCCCGTAATTTCTTTAGGGTAGGTATCGCTCGTAATAATGATCTGCTTCTTCGCAGCGATTAGCGCTTCAAAGGCATAGAAAAATTCTTCTTGTGTACGGTTTTTGCCGCCAAAAAACTGAATGTCATCTATCAACAGTAAATCCAGCGAATGGTAATAGCGCTTGAAGTCATCAAAGCCTTTGCGCTGATAGGCCGTAACCACATCGCGCACGTACTGCTCTGCATGGATGTAACGAATCTTGACGGAGGGATTATCAGCCAGCACCTGATTTCCAATCGCATGAATCAAGTGGGTTTTACCTAGTCCGACACCACCATATAAAAATAGCGGGTTGTAAGAAATTCCAGGGTTGCTGGCGACTTGAATGGCTGCTGCACGGGCCAGTTGGTTGGCCTTGCCCGTTACAAAGCTGTCGAAAGTCAGTGCAGGATTAATGCGGCTCTGATCTCGGCGTAAATGCGTTTCCTCGGGCTGCGCTGCGCGCTCGATCGGAGCGTCCGCCGCCGCCAACGCGTTCGCTGGTGCGCTGGGCCCTGCTGTTTTTTTAAGCTGCCCGTTACGCGGGTCAAGAACAAACTGAACGTCCACCGGCGACTGCCAAAATTCTGCGGCAATGGTGGTAATGCGATCGGCAAACTGGGTTTTGACCCAATCGAGTTTGAAACGATTCGGCGCAGCGATGCGCAGACGGCCGTCCTCAAAGTCGAGCATTGCCAGTGGCTTGATCCAGGCACTAAATTGCTGAGGCGTTAGCTCCTGCTGCAGCCGCAATGCACAGGTCTGCCAGAATTCTTCCATGCGTTATTCGGTTGTGGGAGCAACGGGAGAAAGTGCGCCCCGAAGTTCTAGGTTGGTCTGACGGCCAAAGCGCAAAGGCTAGCCGGAATAGCCTCTATTCTACTCTTGCCGGGCCAAGTTATCCACAGGAAGGACCCAAAAATGATGAATCACCAACCGTCTTGATGGGTCAAATTTTTTGCTAATTATTTAACTTTCTGGAAAGCCGTTGAATCCGTGACCGGAGATGGCGCAATCGGGCGCCAATCGGCCCGCTCGGCGGCATAAACCCGTGTTTAACAGCGGTAAGTGATTGACAGAAATAGACAAAATGCTGTCTAATCGACGGTTCTCTGCGTTGCGCGCTGCCGTATTAGTTTCTTAGCGCCGCAACTCAAGATTTTGGCCGGGCATTTACGCCGGTTTTTGCTCAGTCTATACCGATCAGCGAGACCCCAACATGAAACGTACCTTTCAACCTTCCGTCGTCCGCCGCAAGCGCACACATGGCTTCCGCGCACGCATGGCTACCCGCTCAGGACGCGCTGTACTTAATGCGCGTCGCGCCAAAGGTCGCAAGCGTCTGGCCGTTTAAGGCTGGTAGCACGACCTTGCCCGAGACTCCATCCGGCGATCGTCCGGAAGATTTCGGCAGACACAGGCGTATTCTAAAAACGGATGAGTTTTCATCCGTTTTTCGTTTACGCCCCGTAAAGCGCACGGAACACTTTGCGCTTTACCAGCAACCCAATGCTCTTGGCCATGCCAGACTGGGCATCGTCGCAGCGAAAAGACTAGCTCAACGAGCGGTGACTCGAAATATGATCAAGCGTATTGCAAGAGAAATTTTCCGTCGCTCAGAACTGACCTCAACGGACTGCATTATTCGGCTTACCAATCCGCTGATGAGTCGCAAGCAAAGCGCTTCTTCAAAATCGTGCAAAATTGCACTTACGGCTGAGCTGAAAACTCTACTTAGCTCCGTCGATAGTCAACCTCGCCACCGCATCTAATGAAATCCTTGCTGCTGATCCTGCTGCGCATTTACAAAATAGCGATCAGTCCGCTACTAGGTCAGCATTGCCGCTTTTATCCGAGTTGTTCGGAGTATGCACAGCAAGCCATCGTTGAACATGGCGCGTTGCACGGCAGCGCGCTGGCCTGTCAACGTTTATGCAAATGTCATCCATGGCATGCCGGTGGCGTCGATCTTGTACCAAAACGTAAGCTCTCTAATGAGGTCGCCACTGTGGCTGACCAAGTAACGCGCTCACACCCCTGAACCATTATTCTTTTTCGCGACTCTTATGGATATCAAACGTACTGTGCTGTTGGTGATTTTCTCGCTCTCG
Organism: Oxalobacteraceae bacterium; assembly: GCA_947454305.1. GTDB lineage: Bacteria > Pseudomonadota > Gammaproteobacteria > Burkholderiales > Burkholderiaceae_D > Pernthalerella. The sequence continues at coordinate 21,287 of CANGJE010000029.1, read as the reverse complement.
CTGTTAATGCTGTGGGAGAACTGGAATGTCTACAATGGTGGCGCCTCGATGTTTGCGCCTGAAGTCGCATCCACTACTAACAGCGCGACGATCAACACAAAAACTGATTCATCGGTGCCGCAAGCCAGCGTTAGCACTCCGGTTGCCAGCGGTGCCGATGTACCAGCAGGCGCAGCGATCGTCCAGGCCGGTGAAAAAATTACCATTACGACCGATCTGTTGAAAGCAGAAATCAACACGGCCGGCGCAGCACTTACTCGTATCGAACTACTGCAACACAAAGACAGCACCGACCAAAGCCGGAATGTCGTCTTGATGGAATCCGATTCGGGTCGTACCTATGTCGGTCAAAGCGGCTTGATTGGTGCGGGAGCCCCGAATCACCGTTCCGTATTCACTGCTCGGCCAGGCGTACGTTCGCTCGAAGGCGCGAATAGCGTGCAACTCATTCTTGATGCTGAACAGGATGGTGTAAAGCTCACCAAAACGTATACGTTCAAACGCGGCGAATATGAAATCGAGCTAACTCATGAAGTTATGAATGCTAGTACTGCAGCGATTACACCATCAGTCTATGTGCAACTGGTGCGCGACTCTAGCAAGCTAGACGGCGACTCACGCTTTTACAGCACGTTCACTGGCCCAGCCATTTACACCGATGCAGAAAAATTTCGCAAGGTTACTTTCGAAGATATCGATAAAGGTAAGCAACCACCCGCTGCGCAAACTGACAAAGGTTGGATTGCGATGGTTCAGCATTATTTTGTCACGGCTTTCCAGCCATTGGACAAAGGTACTTACGAATTATTCACGCGCAAAATCGATGACAAGCTATACGCCGTTGGCACCATCATCAAACTGGGAAGCATAGAGCCCGGCGCGAAAGCAAAATCAACTGGCAAGCTCTACACCGGCCCCCAAGAGTCGGCCAACCTTGAAAAATTTGCGCCCGATTTTGATCTGGTAAAAGACTATGGTTGGCTGACCTTAATTGCCAAACCTATTTTCTGGTTGATGGAGCAAATTCATAAGCTGCTCAATAACTGGGGCTGGACCATCATCGTGCTAACGATCATGATCAAGCTAGCATTTTTCCCCTTGTCTGCAGCAAGCTATCGCAGCATGGCGAAAATGAAGTTAGTCACTCCCAAAATGACGGCCATTCGTGAACGCCACAAAGGTGATCCACAGCAAATGAATGCGGCCATGATGGAGCTTTACAAAACCGAAAAAATTAATCCCCTCGGTGGATGTCTTCCCGTTGTTGTTCAAATCCCTGTATTTATTGCGCTGTATTGGGTATTGCTGGCGAGCGTAGAAATGCGCCATGCACCGTGGTTAGGTTGGATTCAAGATTTGGCCGCACCCGATCCTTGGTACATCCTGCCTGTGATCATGGCGGTATCGATGTTTGTGCAAACCAAACTTAATCCGACACCACCGGATCCGATTCAAGCCAAAGTCATGATGTTTATGCCGATCGCGTTTTCGGTAATGTTTTTCTTTTTCCCTTCGGGCTTAGTGCTGTACTGGGTCGTCAACAATCTGCTGTCTATCGGGCAGCAGTGGGTGATTACACAAAACGCAGAAAAGACAAAATAAATTTTTCACCTTGCGCTTTGCGCGCAGCAGTGACTTTCAAAGTCCGTCGCCATTGGCCACGGACTTTTTTATTTACAGATAAAATCTCATCATGCTTTCAGACGCATCACCCATCGCCGCTATTGCCACCGCTCCGGGACGCGGAGGTATTGGCGTGGTGCGCATTTCCGGTAAAGATCTACGATCCTTGGCACGCGCCATCTGTAAGTTAGATAATGCCGCTGAACTCAGGCCGCGCTATGCAAGCTATCTAGATTTCATTCGAGCCGATGGCAGCGTGATTGATTCCGGACTAGCGATTTATTTTCCTGCGCCGCATTCCTATACCGGCGAAGACGTCTTGGAGTTGCAGGGTCATGGCGGGCCGGTCGTTCTGCAAATGCTACTCAGTCGTTGCTTGGAAGCTGGTCAGGAAATGGGGCTACGCCTCGCCAATCCGGGTGAATTCACCTACCGCGCCTTTCAAAATGAAAAAATGGATCTGGCACAAGCGGAAGCTGTTTCAGATTTGATTGAAGCCTCGACCGAAGCGGCCGCAAAACTCGCAACGCAATCACTGTCCGGTGCATTCTCGCAAGCGATTCATCAACTGGTAGAACAAGTGATTAACTTGCGCATGCTGGTAGAGGCAACACTTGATTTCCCCGAAGAAGAAATTGAATTTCTAGAAAAATCCAATGCGCGCGGCAAGTTAAGCGCCGTACTCACCGCATTAAATGCGGTACTCGATCAAGCATCGCAAGGTGCGCTACTACGTGACGGTTTGAACGTCGTGTTAGCAGGCCAACCGAATGTTGGAAAAAGCTCGTTACTCAATGCGCTCGCGGGTTCCGATGTGGCCATTGTTACTGCGATTGCAGGGACGACGCGCGACAAAATCACCGAGACCATACAAGTTGAAGGTATACCCATCAACATCATCGACACCGCAGGTATCCGCGACGATGAACAAGCCGACGGTGAAGTTGAGCGTATAGGCATTGCACGCACATGGGCCGCTGTTGAAAATGCGGATGTCATCCTACATATCTTAGATGCGAGTCGCGGACCAACGCGGGGCGACGAAGAGATTGTTGCGCGTCTTCCTGAGCACATTCCACTACTGCGTATATGGAATAAAATTGATCTGTCAGGTCATCAAGCATCGATCAACATTGAGTCTGATGCCACGCACATTTATTTGTCAGCCTCCGAACGCTTGGGTATGGATTTGCTGAGAAGAGAATTGTTGCGCATCGCGGGCTGGCAGCAAACAGGGGAGTCGATTTACCTTGCACGTGAACGTCATCTACTTGCACTTAAAAGCGCACAGTCACATTTGATGGTTGCCAGTGAATTGGCGGCACAAAACGATAGCGCACTAGATTTATTCGCAGAAGAGCTGCGCCTTGCGCAAGATAGACTGAGCAGCATTACTGGCGCGTTCACATCGGATGATTTATTGGGTGTGATTTTCAGTCGCTTTTGCATAGGCAAATAAGCTCTTACAATCACGTAGTATTCTGAGGGCTTAGATACTTCGCTTAGCTATTCATTAGATATTTATAATTCTTCCCTGATTTTTACAACAGAGACAGTCATCATGCTAAAACTTTCTAACCTGCGCGGCTTGCAAACAGCACTATTACCAACAGCAATCGCTGTTGTCACGCTAACAGCCTTTGCCGCCGACCCTAACAAACTTGAAAATCTGCGCGTTACTAACGCATGTAAATATTGCGACCTGACCGACGCTGCCTTGGCGGGTGCCGATCTTCGTGGTGCCGATTTTCAAAACGCCAATCTCTCAGGCGCAAATTTATCCAAGGCCGATCTCTCACAACGCCCACTTGAAAAACGCACGCTGTCGACGAACTTCGAAAGTGCGAACCTGAAAAAAACCAATCTGTCCGAAGCCAAATTAAACGGCGCAAATTTTATGAATGCTTTTTTGCGTGAGACTAATTTGGAAGGCGCCGATTTATCAGGTGCGAGCTTTAGTGCCGCTAATTTGAAAGGCGCCAACTTGAAAGGCGCAAAAATGGATGGTGCAAAATTAGAAGGTGCCAAGCTGTGCAATACCGTAATGCCCGATGGCAGTGTCAACGATACAGGCTGCTGAACATCAAAGCCCAGCGCGCTACTGCACAGCTACTATTAGTTTAATGTTGTGCGGCGGCGCGTGATTTTTTGAAATCTGATTTACGAATCAAGCTGTGTATACCCTTGGTTCTGTCCACCACTTGCGAGACATTAAAATCCGTTGCCGCAGATAAGTAGGCATACGCGACCGCTCTATCCATTCCTAACACTTCAGACAGAAAACGCACCGACTCACGTACGGCGTCTTTCATCGCTTCATTCAAATCAGGATGTAAGCCAATCGCAACCCAGTACTCTTTTGTTTCACCGAAAGGCTTCACCAAGGTGCCTGACGATGAAGGAATGCGCGCATCGCCTTTCTTTAAAAGCGTAAACCGAAACGTCGCACGCATAGAGTGCTCTAACGCCGTTAATGCGACTTCGCCGTTACCTTGTGACATATGCGGATCGCCTGTATAAAAATTAGCGCCGCTTACAAACACCGGCAAATAAACGGTGGTGCCTGCACCTAAGTCTTTGACATCCATATTCCCGCCAAAAACACCCGGCGGAACGGAGTGCACTAATTCATTCGTATCCGCGGCAACGCCCATCACGCCCATGAATGGCGCAGTAGGAAACGTCACCTCTGCACCACGTTGATTTTTAAGTACGCCTTCCCATTGACCGCGCGCTGTTCTGCGTATCGGTGTAAATACCGAGACGTTATGAAATTTTGATGGATCAGCAGCACTAGCATCGGCCTCTGGCTTTGCACCTTCAGGAAATTCTCCCGGTAACGCGCCCTTACCATGACGATTTGAAATCACACCATACGGCACGCGAGGCGTAACCGCCAATATATCTATCTTCAATACATCGCCGGGCTCGGCTCCTTGTATCGCGACCGGACCGGTCACGATGTGTGGGCCATCTTTAACAAAGTCATGCGTCAAATTTGACTGTGTAATCGCAATCGCATCGTTTAACACCATGCGTGAAGGTACGCCGTGCGAACCAAAATACTGAACTGGATTTCTACCCTGATCTTCGAGTATGCCCTCGTGTGACACGGTATCAAATACTACTGTCGCACCGGAAGGAACGGTTAACACAGGCGCATCACTCGCATTCGGCAAATAACCCCATTTGATAGTCGACAACGTGGAAGGTACATAAAATACTTTTCCGCCCAAGCCTTTCATTGCTAACGGGCCAGGCTTATCCGCTAATGGCTGTAAAGGCATTGCACGAGGTGGTGCAGCAATGGCCGACAAGCTCACCGTCAAAAGAGAAATGCTGAGAATATACTTGTTGATTTTCATTGTCTCGTTAAATCCATACGCTAAAACTACATAAAAAAATTTGTCCTGCGGCTCACTCAATTGTCGGTGACTAGCACCGTTCGAATACGCCGGTTGCGCGATTTTTTCTAACCTCATCCCATGAAAAAATCTGACCGTTCATAGCGACAAAAACGCCCGGAGCACACAACTGCGCAACCGCCATTGCAAAACCTAAATTAAATAAAGCATCGGAGTTCGTTATTTCATAAGGAATCATCGCTCCCACTAATACGATGGTTTTTGCTAATTTTGACGTACCGAGTACCTCGGCGGTGTCGCATAATGTATCCGTGCCATGCACGATGATGATTCTATCTTCTGTCGAATCGCTACACGCTTGTTTTATTTGCTGGCGATGCGATGCTTGCATTTCTAGAGAATCCAGCGCAAGCAAGGGCTCGAACACCACGTCTTGAGTTAAGCGCGCGCGCGCTAAAACTGCAGGCAACACGCTTTCCCTAAAGACCAATTGGCCTGTTAGCTCGTCGTAGTGCTTATCAAAGGTACCTCCAGTGGCAATGATGCGCAGTGTCATAACGTTAGGCAGATTTTGCGGGAATAATTAGAGAACTGAGATCATATCCTGAAGCCCAAGATTGTTCGTTCAGAAGATACGTCGGAAGCGCTGAGGATCTTTTGCGCTGCAATTCCGCGCGAAGGGCGAAATTTGACGAAAAAAAGAGTGGACTCGTGGAGTCCACTCCTGAAATGCGGGGCAAGCAAGGCGAGGAACGACTTGACTGCCCGCCATCCGAGACAAGATGGACCCCAATGGTATGAGAGCTGATAGGCTCAATCCAATGCTATGTTGGAATGGCTTTATGCGGCTAAGCTGCCGATGTAAGCGTAATTAAAAAGTTAAGAATTTGCATCGCTCGCTAACGTTTTATAAACCTCATACATCGGCGCGCTTTCATACAAGGGCGTTAAACGGCTAAACTATTGCTTATTGTTTGCTCTCGCATTCTTAAATGAAACCTGTCGCACCAGGCACTGTCATCTTTCATCGCTATCGTGGCTATGGCGTTGTGACGTCCGTCAATCTGATGACGGGATGGATATCGGCGCGTTTTTCTAATGAAGGTCGCACACTAGATCTGAACCTATCCTGCGATCACGTACAACACGCCGATGGCGAACCTATTCATTTTCGCAGCGCCTCTCCTGATCGTATGCCGCATGGTCGGTTAATGGCGATGGTGCGCGAATTGCACAAAGCAGGTTATCAACGCCTTTATTTGTACAGCTGGCCCAAGCCATCGGGGCTACATTGGCGCTGGCATTTATTTACCGGACCGCGCCATTGGATGCAACGTAGTTGGCGTGAAGGTTGGTATGGTTCAGGGGCTGAATACAATCTCAACCCAGTAATAGGTTGGGGCGATAACCCGGGCGCATCTGAACATGATCTTATCTCTGCGCTCGCTAAATTTGATCCGCATGGCTTAGCACGTGCATTGGGTAGAGATGAAGACCATACGCAATGGTTTAGCGACGTATGTAATACGTTACTGCCTAATTACACATTTTCCCTTGGGTGGGATCAGCATGCAGGCCCACAGCCTGATCATTTACCTGTTATTCCTCTGCGCAGTAATGTCAAACCCTACGCCGGTCCACCACTACCATGGCCACCCGGCTGGGGCCGTCTGTGGAGTAGCGTTCCCAGAGTGACGCCATCGGTGCGTGTCACGGGAACAAATCGCGCTGACGCCCCCTCAGACGCCGACCGTTGATCTCCGCAATACTGACTTCACGTAGGCCCGGTAGTAATGTGATGGTCGCTTTCGCTTGAATATTTCCTTGCTGTTTCACTTTCAAATAAACGCCGGTAAATCCTGATTGAAGCATGTGTTTTACTGCATGCCGAAAACCCATACGTGCTGCAAACTTGTAGCAGGGCGCGCGCGGCTCGGTAACTTCCAACAAAACCTCTCCGATTTTTAACCGATCACCAACCCAAAGATCGTTCTCCATAATTCCTATGGTCGTGAGATTTTCACCCATAGCACCGGGTGCTAGTTGAGTGGTTTTTTTCAACGCATCGAAATACGTCTTTTCCCAAAATGCATAGTGCTCATGTGGATATAAATACAGCGCTTTATCGACACCACCATGAACCGTTAAATCGGCTTGCTCATCACCTTCAATGCCTAGTATGCCTACTTGCACCGCGCTATCAACGGCCTGCTTGCGTATGCCTGAAATAACAGATTGCGTAACTCCGCTATCGCTTACAAACAAAGGCGCAACTTTGCCTCGATTAACACTAAGGATATGCATACGATTACGCTTTCGTTGCAATGTTATTTACTGGTCGTCCATGAACAAAATGTTGGATTGCTTCAAACGCCGGTCGAAAATATCGTTCATAACTATCGTGCTCTACAAATCCAATGTGCGGTGTCGCCAATACATTCTCTAAACGTAGCAATGCAAGCGTGGGTAACACCGGCTCCGACTCATAAACATCTAAGGCGGCAGCTCCTGGTCGGCCGGCTTTTAATGCGTGCTCTAATTCATTCGGTGCGATGAGCTCAGCACGACTCGTATTTACAATGAGCGCATCCGTCTTCATTAATCCAAGCTCATGCGCTGTGACTATATGCCGCGTTGTTTCACTTAAGCGCAAGTGCAAGCTCAGTACATCGGACTGCATAAATAATTCATCTTTTGACTGCGCGGCCGTCATTCCATGCTCTTGTGCCAGTAGTCGACTCGCTTCGCTGCCCCAGACCATCACTTGCATACCAAAAGCTTTAGCGTAACGCGCGACTAACTGACCTATTCGGCCATAACCCCATAGGCCGAGTGTACGTCCGTTTAAAACGCGCCCTAGGGTGTTTCGCTCCGGATCAATCGAACTCGATTGCCACACGCCTTGTCTCATCAGATTGGCATAGGTTGGTAATCTTCTGCTTGCAGCGAGTATCAACGCCCACGTTAATTCAGCAGGTGCAATGGGATCGCCCGCTCCGTCGACCACCGCAATCTGTCGTTCAGCCGCTGCTTGAAGATCAACGTGCGAACCAATCCGACCGGTCTGACAAATTAACTTTAACTTTGGCAGCTTAGAAATCAAGGCACGGTTTAGAGTCGTGCGCTCACGTATCAAAACCAGCACATCAAAATCGGCCAGCCGTATCGCTAGCTGACCCTGACCTTTCGCGCCATGCTGAAAGATTTTTACATCTAGCCCTTTTAAAAGCTCAAAACAGGGCAGCTTGCGAACGGCTTCCTGATAGTCATCGAGGATGGCGATTTTCATCGTTGGCATCGCTTCCTTTTAAAATCCGACGGGGTCGCCAGGGTTTTGTGCGTTAAACGGAGTTGTTGTGTTTTAGAAGTATTTTGGCGGCAATAGCAAGAAAATATCCTCTTTTGTTGCGCCGCTCGAGGTTGGGCTTACGCCAAAACTATCCTCTCAAATCCTCTAGAAGAGTACAATCTTCCCACAACATTTTTTTCACATAATTCTAATTAAGACGCTCAGCCAGCACTCTGATTGAACCACCAGCAATCGATCAGGGCTCGCGGTTATCCACACCGCATCCGACATGACCGCCGTAAAGCCCGACACCAGGGCACGCACAAACAGTGACGACGATCCTGCCGACCCGGCCACGCATTCTTTTTGGCATGGAGGTAGACAACGATGAATCAGCCGCGCATGGCAGGTACTGCCAGTATTAATCCACCCAGTTACGTTAAACACGCGAAGCTCATAGCGTGGGTCGCAGAAATTGCTGCGCTAACGAATCCTGATCAGATCGTCTGGTGTGATGGATCTGAAGAAGAATACGATCGTTTATGCGCTCAGATGGTGGCTTCAGGCACCATGAAAAAACTCAACCCCGTAAAACGCCCGAATAGCTATCTGGCTAATTCTGACCCCTCTGATGTCGCGCGGGTTGAAGACCGCACCTATATTTGTTCCGAACACAAAGAAGATGCAGGTCCAACCAACAATTGGATGGCGCCCGCCGAAATGCGTGCAACACTCAACGGCTTATTCGCTGGTTGTATGCGCGGTCGAACTTTATACGTCGTTCCATTTTCTATGGGACCTTTAGGCTCACCCATCGCCCATATTGGCGTTGAGTTATCTGATTCGCCGTATGTTGTGGTCAATATGCGCATCATGACGCGTATGGGCAAAGCGGTCTACGACGTACTCGGTTCCGACGGCGCATTCGTTCCTTGTGTGCATAGCGTTGGCGCTCCACTCGAGCAAGGTCAAGCCGACGTTGCATGGCCATGCAATGCCACAAAATATATTGTTCATTATCCTGAAACACGTGAGATCTGGTCTTTCGGTTCTGGCTATGGTGGTAATGCTTTGCTGGGGAAAAAATGCCTCGCTTTGCGGATCGCTTCCACTATGGGTCGCGACAATGGCTGGCTCGCTGAACACATGTTGATACTTGGCGTGGAATCTCCCGAAGGTAAAAAACAATATATCGCGGCGGCTTTTCCATCGGCTTGTGGCAAAACCAATTTCGCCATGTTGATACCGCCACTCGTTTTCAAAAATTGGAAAGTCACCACGATTGGTGATGACATCGCGTGGATTAAACCCGGCAGTGATGGTCGTTTGTATGCGATCAATCCTGAAGCGGGTTATTTTGGTGTGGCCCCGGGCACTAACAGCAAAACTAACGCCAATTGTATGGCCTCGTTAGCGCGTGACACCATCTTCACCAACGTCGCATTAACGGATGATGGCGATGTGTGGTGGGAGGGCATGAGCAAAGAATCGCCTGCGCATTTAATTGATTGGCAGGGTAAGGATTGGACGCCCGAATCATCCAAACAAAATGGACAGAAAGCCGCACATCCTAATGCACGCTTTACTGTCGCTGCTACGCAAAATCCCGTGTTGGATACCGAGTGGGATAACCCTGCGGGTGTGCCTATTTCTGCCTTTATTTTCGGCGGTCGTCGTTCATCTACTGTGCCATTGGTTACCGAAGCGCGCGATTGGATAGAGGGGGTTTACATGGCCGCCACCATGGGTTCAGAAACAACCGCTGCAGCTGTCGGCCAACAAGGCGTTGTTCGTCGCGATCCGTTTGCTATGTTGCCTTTCATTGGTTACAACATGAGTGATTATTTTGCTCATTGGATTTCGATTGGTGAGCGTATTACTAAATTGGGTGGCATCGCACCAAAAATATTTTGTGTTAACTGGTTCCGTACCGATGCTTCTGGAAATTTTGTGTGGCCCGGTTTCGGAGACAACATGCGCGTGTTGAAGTGGATGTTAGACCGCGTAGAGAATCAGGTCGATGGTCAAGAACATATTTTTGGTGTTACGCCCGCTTACGAACATTTACATTGGGATGGCTTAGATTTAAGCAAAGACGATTACAAGCAAATTACTTCTATCGATACCCAAGCTTGGGAAAAAGAATTGTCTTTACATGCTGAGTTATTTGAAAAGCTGGCTCATCGTTTGCCTATACAGCTTGATCAAACTCGTCGTCGTTTACTTCAAACCTTATCTGCGTAAATTTTTCAGATCAGGTATGGCTTTCGTTTGCATCAATCACCACCTCGTGTCTGCTCATGAGGTGGTCTTGATGGGTTGTAACGGTGTGCAGCCTTAGTTATGGCGTTGCCTCCCTTGCCCATGCGCGATGGTGTGTCTGCCAGTCGCGTGTGGTTACCCAACGGTCCCTGGAAAACCATCGGCGATTATTTTGTCGTTCGCTTCCCCCAAGTTGCACGCGATAGTTGGTTACGTCGCGTTAATCGCGGCGAGCTAGTTGATGAACGCGGCGCAGCTATAACGCTTGACCACGATTATCGCTGCGGCGCTTGTATTTACTACTACCGAGAACGCGCGATTGAAACCTCGATTCCTTTTCAAGAAATTATTCTGTTTCAAAATGATGAGTTACTCGTCGTTGATAAACCGCATTTTTTACCCGTGACTCCTGGCGGTCGATTTCTTCGAGAGACATTGCTCGTCAGGTTGAAGCTGCGCACAGGGCTAGAAACGCTGTCACCGATTCATCGTTTAGACAGAGAAACCGCCGGTGTGATGATGTTGTCGGTAAATCCGTCCACGCGTAGTCTTTGGCAATCGCTATTCCGAAAAAAGCTGGTTAATAAATACTACGAAGCGCTTGCCCCTTTTCGTAGTGATTTGTCCTTTCCCTTAGAAAGACGAAGTCGAGTCGAGCGTGATGATGCTTTCTTTCGCATGAAAGAAATTGATGGCGATCCCAACACCCACACGCTCATTGACTTGGTCGAAATGCATGATAACTATGCCTTGTATGGTTTAACGCCGGTGACAGGCAAAATGCATCAGTTACGAGTACACATGAATGCGCTCGGACTACCGATTTTGAATGATGCTTTTTATCCGGTCGCTCAACCCGCAGGAATAGATGATTTTTCGAAACCCCTTAAACTTCTCGCAAAGCGTATTCAGTTCACAGACCCCATTACCGGTGAGCACAGGCTTTTCGAAAGTATGCAATCTTTATAAATTGGGTTCTCGTCCACCGCACATAAATTCATCCTCTAATGTCTGTTAATAATTCCCTTAGCGATGCTTCTTCAACGCGGTTAATCAATCGAGCTATCGTGGCTTTGTCTGTCGCTGCATTTGGTAGCGGTATGTCAATGCGCGTAATGGACGCTATGTTAGTTCGGCTCGCCTCTGACTTCGCTATCCCCATTGGCATGGCTTCATGGAGTATTACTGTTTTTGGAGTCGCCTATGGATTTTCCCAATTGTTGTTTGGACCTTTGGGTGATCGCTATGGCAAAGTAAAAGTGGTCGCTTTTGGTAGCGGCGCATGTAGTCTTGCTGCGATATTTTGCGCTTGTGCACAAGATTTTTCTTGGCTATTAATTGGCAGAGCGTTAGGTGGTGCAACCGCGGCGTCCATCATTCCATTAGCAATGGCATGGATAGGGGACGTAGTCGCCTACGAACAACGACAAGCTGTGTTGGCAAAATTTTTGATAGGTCAAATTTTTGGTTTGTCCGCGGGCGTTCTTGTCGGCGGATTTTCCGCGGAGTTTTTTAGTTGGCGATTGCCTTTTATTGTTATTGCTATATGGTTCGCTTTAATAGGTTTGTATTTAGGTTCGCATAGCAAACGATTGCCTGACCACACTCATGTTGTACAACTAGGTGAGGGTTCAGGGATTACGCGTTTATTGGGTGAGTTTCAAAAAGTACTCCGCATCTCGTGGGCACGCCAAGTATTACTTGCAGTGTGTTTAGAAGGTGCTGCGGTTTTTGGTGCCTTGGCGTTTGTGCCCGCACACTTACATACGGTTTACGGCTTGTCTTTATCTTCTTCCGGTGCGTTGGTTATGCTATTTGGTCTCGGAGGTTTAGCCTTTGCTTTTCAATCGCGACGATGGATTAGCATTTTTGGAGAAGTAAAGTTAATTCAAACCGGTGCTCTGATTATGTGTGCGTCATTAATCAGTTTGGGTTGGCTGCCTTTGTGGTGGCTCACCATGCCAGCGTGTTTTTTGTTTGGCTTGGGCTTTTATATGATGCACAACACCCTGCAAATCAACGCTACACAAATGGCACCCGAGCGGCGCGGTGCCGCTGTCGCTGCATTTGCTTCCTGCTTCTTCCTAGGCCAATCGGCTGGAGTTGCCTTGTCTGGCTCACTAATTACATCGGCAGGCACGCCATTACTATTAACCTGGGCTGGCCTGCTTGTTTTAATGGTCGGGATTCGGTTTGCCAACTTACGCCAGCAAAAATTCCTACATTCGTAGTCAATCAATCCAAGTCAGTTACCAGAAAGTCCCAAATAAAGACTTTAACGACAGTTACAGCATTTTAAATACTCAATGCCGTAATAAAAGCTATTTTACGAGCGTGAAGCGAAATTTCTGAATTCTGCTGCCAAGTTAGGCTGTGACTGCTCTACTTCCCTTGCCAAATTTATCAGCGCACGAGTGTTACTTACTCGGTCAGACACCATCGTTACTGTTGTGCGTTGCGGTACCAACAGCTTGTTAATCCATTGACCTAAAACCAAGCTTATTGGGCCATTATTTGTCATTCCTGCGGCGTAATTTTGCATACATACCCCCATTAAAAAGATGTTGTGTTGCGGCGCAGTATAATCAAGCCTCTGATATAAGCAAAATTTTATATTAAAATATCCGTAATAATATTTATGAATAATTGGTTTTAATTACGATAAAGTTACCTAACTTCACGTAACTAACAGGCATTTCCCGGGGATTAATACATATGAGCTTCTTAACCTTAGATTTAAACTTGCTGAGGGTTTTCGATGCCGTCATGACGGAACAAAACCTCACCCGTGCTGCTAGTCGCCTCGCTATGACTCAGCCAGCAGTCTCTAACGCCGTTAAACGCTTACGTGATGCTTTGGGTGATGAATTACTTATACGTACAGCTCACGGCGTTAAACCTACCGCCAGAGCTGATTCTCTTTGGCCTGCCGTCAGACGAGCATTAACTGAATTAGAAGAAGCGGTCGCGCCACGGAATTTTGAATTAGCCAGCGCACATGCGACCTTTCGAATGGCAATGGCTGATGCAACGGCTGGTTTATTGTTGCCGTCTTTGGTTCGAGTTATTGAAAATCAAGCGCCGGGTATTGATATACGTATGGTTCCATTAACCACTCGTGAACCAAGACCGATGTTGCTGCGCGCAGATATAGATTTAGCTGTGGGATTTTTCCCCGGCGTTGTCGCTCAATTGCAAGGTGCTACTGAAACGCCGATACGCCATGAGCGTTTATTTGCAGGTGAATATGTTTGCGTGATGCGCAAAGAACATCCTCTCTCTACAAAAACATTAACACTGGATAATTACTGTAGCGCGAACCATTTGTTGGTAAGTTTTTCGGGGCGTGCTCGAGGCTTAGTTGATGATGCACTACTCACGTTAAATCGTGAACGTCGAATTCTACTTACGGTTAATCAGTTCTTTACGGCAGGTAAAGTTGTTGCGGCTTCTGATTTATTAATGGTTTTACCTAGACATTTGATTGAGGCTACCGGAATGACTAATGCTTTGGTTGCCAAAGAATTGCCTTTCTCTATGCCAGAGTTGCAAGTGGATATGTTGTGGCATGAACGCGATGAGCGCAGTCCTGGTCATCAATGGCTTAGGAAGCAATTACGAAATTCTGGCGCTTTTATTCCTATGGCTCCATAAATCGCGTGTTTTGTAAAATTTTAGACTTGTTCACAATTTGCTCATTAGTTATTAAGAGCTTTATCCACACCTTTAAAAGAGAAAAATTCAAAAAATATTTATTCGCTTTGTTTAATAGTATTTTGTATTTAAAGATAGTAGTAATAGATAAGGATGGGCCTTTTCTGTGGATAACTAGAAAAGGCTGTTTAAGTTCAAGGAATTGAGAAGAAGATAAGTCCTGAATAGGCCAGCGGTTTTGTGGGGACGGTTTTTGTATAAAAAATAGCTGAGTCATAAATTTGCATGTTATCCAGCTTATCTAAGTACTTTATCCATAGGCTTATGCACAGTTGCCATAACGTGAGTCGCCAAATTAAAGGTATTCTTACGAACTGGATAAACGTTGAAGTGAAATAAAACCACCAACACATCTTCTTATATATTTTCTCGACAACGTCATAACAATTAAAAAAGGAAAAAACATGGCTGACAAACTTCCTGCATTAGGACATTTTGTTCATGGAAAAACCGTTGCGGTTGCTAGCGGCCGTAGTCAGCCGGTGTTTAATCCCGCGACCGGTGCAGCGATCGCAGAAGTTGGCTTAGCAAGTGTTGAGGAAGTGAATGCAGCTGTGGCTTCTGCAAAGTTAGCCGCACCCGCATGGGCCGATACAGCCCCATTAAAACGCGCTCGTGTTTTATTCAAATTTAAAGAACTTATTGAAAAGCACCATGATGATTTAGCGGCAACCATTACTAGAGAACATGGGAAAGTTTTCACCGATGCCAAAGGTGAAGTGATACGCGGCTTAGAAATTGTTGAGTTTGCATGCGGTATCCCACAATTACTCAAAACTCAATTCACCGATAACATTGGCGGCGGTATAGATAACTGGCAATTACGTCAGCCCTTGGGTGTTACAGCTGGCGTTACACCATTCAATTTTCCAGTGATGGTGCCATTGTGGATGGCACCGATGGCGATTGCTTGTGGAAACAGCTTTGTTTTAAAACCGTCTGAACGTGATCCTTCTGCATCGTTGATGTTAGCGGACTTATTTAAACAAGCGGGTTTGCCTGACGGTGTTTTTAATGTTGTACAAGGTGACAAAGTTGCGGTCGATGCTTTGATACAGCATCCCGATATTAAAGCGCTTTCGTTTGTTGGTTCTACTCCGATTGCTGAGTACATTTATTCAGAAGGTAATCGTCGTAAGGGTCCATACCCTTTGCGTGTGCAAGCGTTAGGTGGCGCGAAAAATCATTTAGTGGTGATGCCCGATGCCGATCTCGATCAAGCAGTGGACGCGTTAATAGGTGCAGCTTACGGCTCAGCAGGTGAGCGTTGTATGGCAATATCGGTTGCTGTTGCTGTGGGTAGTGTCGCGGATAGATTAGTTGAAGCACTCATCCCCCGTGTAAATGCGCTAAAAATTAAAAACGGCATGGAAGCGGATGCAGAAATGGGTCCGGTTGTAACAGCAGCACACAAAGAAAAAATTGAAACGTATATCGATCAAGGTGTAAAAGCCGGCGCTCGTTTGTTAGTCGACGGCCGCGGTCTGTCTGTCGCCGGGCATGAAAAAGGTTTCTTTTTGGGTGGATCTTTGTTTGATCACACCACACCGGATATGACCATTTATAAAGAAGAAATTTTTGGTCCGGTGCTGTGTGTTGTTCGAGTTCCCGACATGGCGGCTGCCATTGAACTAATAAATGGTCACGAGTTTGGCAATGGCGTGTCGCTGTTTACATCGGATGGTAATACAGCTCGCGAATTTTCTCGCCGTATAGAAGTGGGTATGGTTGGTGTGAATGTACCCATTCCAGTTCCAATGGCCTGGCATTCGTTCGGTGGTTGGAAACGCTCCTTGTTTGGCGACACACATATTTATGGTGAAGAGGGCGTTCGTTTTTACACGCGCTACAAATCCATTATGCAGCGTTGGCCAGAGTCTATTTCTAAAGGCGCGGAGTTCACTATGCCTGTCGCCAAATAAATCACGTTGGAGACAAGCATGCTGGCTTCAACAAAACAATCCGCGGGTACGTACGACTACATCATCATTGGCGCAGGCACTGCAGGGTGTGTGCTTGCCAATCGTTTGACGCAAGATCGCAATGTGTCGGTGCTGTTAATAGAGGCAGGCGGTAAAGATGACTATGTGTGGATACATATTCCCGTTGGATATTTGTACTGCATAGACAATCCCCGAACCGACTGGCGTTTTCGTACAGAGAAAGAAGCCGGACTCAACGATCGCAGTTTGATTTACCCGCGCGGAAAAGTTTTGGGTGGTTGTTCATCAATCAACGGCATGATTTACATGCGCGGCCAAGAGCGTGACTACGAAACCTGGGCCGATGAAACTGGTGATGATAGCTGGCGTTGGCAACACGTGTTGCCTATCTTTCGTCAGACCGAAGATCATCATGCGGGTCCGAATAGTTTTCATGGCGCCGGTGGCGAGTGGCGCGTTGAAAAGCAACGGTTGAGCTGGGAAATCCTTGATGCTTTCCGTAATGCGGCAGAACAAACAGGTATTCCTAAAACGGATGATTTCAATCGCGGTGATAACGAAGGTTGTGGCTATTTCGAAGTTAATCAGCGCAATGGAATACGCTGGAATACGTCGAAAGCATTTCTTAAATCCGTAAAAAACCGTCACGGTAATTTAGAAATCATGACCGGTGGTCATGTTCAGCGAATACTCATAGAGACAACGGCGCAAGGAAAAATATGTCGCGGCATTGAATTCACCGGCGGCGGACAGTCGTGGTTTGCGCATGCAAAGCGTGAAACTTTGCTATGTGCAGGAGCGATTGGCTCGCCCCAACTATTGCAGTTATCTGGCATAGGCCCGGCTAAGCTGCTGCAAGAACATCAGATACCCGTCGTTGCCGAATTACCCGGCGTGGGTGAAAATTTACAAGACCATTTACAGTTGCGCATGGCCTTTAAGGTGCGGGGCGTAAAAACGCTAAACACCATGGCGAATAGTTGGCTGGGCAAGTTCCAGATAGGTTTGGAATACGCATTGAATCGCAGTGGACCAATGTCGATGGCGCCATCACAACTCGGGTTGTTTACACGTTCCGATCCTTCGCAAAAATCAGCCAACATTCAATATCATGTGCAGCCTTTATCGCTGAATAAATTCGGTGAGCCCTTGCATCCATTCCCTGCATTTACGGCGAGCGTTTGTAATTTACGACCGAGCTCGCGTGGTCATGTTCGGATTGCTTCGCCAAAGTCTAGCGACGCACCAAAAATTTCGCCCAACTATTTAAGTACCAGTGACGACCGCAAGGTCGCTGCCGACTCACTTTCTTTAACCCGTCGCATCGTGTCGGCACCAGCATTACAGAAATATGGCCCCGAGGAGTTTTTGCCGGGCATCAAATTTCAAACCGATGAAGAGCTTGCTTTTGCAGCTGGCAATATAGGAACGACCATTTTTCATCCTGTCGGTACCTGCAAGATGGGAAGGGCGACCGACCCCATGGCCGTGGTCGATTCCGAATTGCGAGTTAAGGGCGTTGATGGTTTGCGTGTGGTTGATGGTTCGGTTATGCCTCAGATCACCTCAGGTAATCCTAACTCGCCCATTATCATGATCGCCGAACGCGCCTCGGCACTTATTCGCGGCCAGCGTTAGTTAAGCCCTTTATAAACCAAGGGAAAATCCGTAGTGCTCACTAACATGTGAGTCCTTTGTAGTGAGGCCTGCGCCGGTTTTGGACATACTATTCTCTGATTATTTGTTATTGGGGTTGGCTGCGGTTCTGGCTGGATTAGTCGATGCCGTCGTTGGTGGCGGCGGGCTGATTCAAGTACCCGCGCTATTCAGTGTATTTCCTCAGAGCGCACCAGCCACCTTGTTTGGCACGAATAAGCTCGCATCGGTATGGGGAACGGCGTTCGCCGCGCGTAGCTATGCGACGCGGATACGACTGGATTGGGCCATTGCTTTACCAGCAGCGCTGACTGCATTGGTGTTTGCCTTTTTGGGCGCTCGAGCAGTTTCAGCCTTTCCCGCAGATCTATTACGCAAAGCTTTGCCATTTATCTTGCTAGCTGTCGCTGCCTATGTGTTTAAGCGCAAAGATTTTGGTATATCGGCTGACTTGCACCCCGAAATGTCTGCAAATCGAAAAAGGGTGCTGGCGCTGTTAATCGGCGGCATCATTGGCTTTTACGATGGCTTTTTTGGGCCGGGTACGGGCAGCTTCCTAATCTTCTTGTTTGTCCGAGTGTTTTATCTGGATTTTCTTCAAGCATCCGCGGTAGCGAAGGTGGTTAATGTCGCCTGCAACCTGGCTGCGTTGGCGTGGTTTGGAGCCGCGGGCTATGTTATCTGGCAGTTGGGGTTGATCATGGCCGTCTGCAATATAGGTGGCGCATTTATTGGTACACAGCTGGCCCTGTGGGGAGGAACCCGATTTATCCGCAAGCTTTTCCTTGTGGTGGTCGGGCTATTAATTATCAAGACCGGGATCAGCGCCTTTTGATGGCCGGTGTTTCACGTGAAACAGCATTGGCCGGCTGATAGATTTATGCGAAGGTTTCACGTGAAACAGTCCTGAGGCCCATCAAACCCTTTATAATTCGTGCCTCTCACGCTTCTTGCGCAGCCAATTTTCATGGATTTCCCTTCAGAATTTGACGTCATTGTTGTTGGTGGTGGCCATGCCGGCACCGAGGCTGCGCTAGCGGCTGCTCGCATGGGCCAAAAGACGCTTTTGCTGACTCACAACATAGAAACCCTCGGCCAAATGTCCTGCAATCCCTCGATAGGCGGCATAGGGAAGGGCCATTTGGTTCGTGAGCTGGATGCCATGGGTGGTGCCATGGCCATCGCTACCGATGAGGCGGGCATACAGTTTCGTATATTAAATTCCTCTAAGGGCCCGGCAGTTCGTGCGACCCGAGCCCAGGCAGACCGCCTTTTGTATAAGCAGGCGATACGCTCGCGGCTTGAAAACCAGCCAAATCTATGGCTTTTCCAGCAGGCGGTCGATGATTTAATCATTTCCGGCGACCGTGTTGTCGGCGCCGTGACGCAAGTCGGCATACGTTTTCACGCGCGCGCCGTGGTGCTAACGGCTGGGACTTTTTTGGATGGGAAGATCCATGTAGGCCTGAACAATTATTCGGCCGGGCGAGCAGGGGATCCGCCATCGATTAGTCTGTCGGCGCGGTTGAAAGAGCTTAAGTTGCCGCAGGGACGCTTAAAAACAGGGACGCCGCCACGCATCGATGGCCGCAGTATGGATTTGTCCGTGATGACTGAGCAACCTGGCGATAGTGATCCGGTTCCGGTGTTTTCAGTCATGGGCCGTGCGGACATGCATCCGCGCCAGCTGCCATGCTGGATAACCCATACCAACCAGCAAACACACGACATTATTCGTAATGCCCTGGATAGAAGCCCGATGTTTACCGGGGTAATCGAGGGTGTTGGGCCGCGTTATTGCCCATCGATAGAAGACAAAATTCACCGTTTTGCTGACAAAGATTCTCACCAGATTTTCCTCGAGCCCGAAGGCCTCACCACTCACGAGTTCTATCCAAACGGTATCTCAACCAGTCTGCCATTTGATGCCCAATTAGCGCTGGTGCGAACTATGCGCGGACTAGAAAACGCCCATATCTTGCGCCCCGGCTATGCGATTGAGTATGACTACTTCGACCCACGCGGCCTGAAAGCGTCACTCGAAACTCGCGCCATCAAGGGTTTGTATTTTGCCGGCCAGATTAATGGCACGACCGGCTACGAAGAAGCCGCAGCGCAAGGCATGTTGGCGGGCCTGAATGCCGCTCTTCAAACACAAGAAAAAGCGCCATGGGTTCCTCGTCGTGATGAGGCTTATCTTGGTGTGTTGGTGGATGATTTAGTTACGCAGGGTGTGCAAGAGCCCTATCGCATGTTTACCAGTCGTGCGGAATTCCGGCTGAGTTTGCGCGAAGACAATGCCGATCTCCGCCTGACTGAAATTGGTCGCAAGCTGGGTTGTGTGCCCGATGATCAGTGGGAACAATTTGAGCGGCGGCGCGAAGCCATCGCCCTTGAGCTGGAAAGACTCAAATCCACCTGGGTTAATCCGCGTATGGTTTCCGAGGCCGAGGCGGAACGCGTTTTAGGTAAACCCATAGAGCGAGAGTATGCACTTACTGATCTTCTTCGCCGCCCCAACGTTAGCTATAAACAGCTAATGACCTTAACGAGCCTAGACGGTCGTCGCTTTGATCAGCCCGAGCTAGATGTCGCCGTGGCCGACCAAGTTGAGATTCAGGTCAAGTATGCTGGTTATATTGATCGTCAGGCGAAGGAAGTTGAGCGCCACGAGCATTACGAAAATCTGGCGCTGCCAGACGACCTCGACTATATGAGTGTGCGTGCTTTGTCGATGGAGGTGCGCCAAAAATTGACCCGCCATCGGCCAGAAACCTTGGGCCAAGCTTCACGGATTGCGGGTGTGACTCCGGCCGCGATTTCATTGTTGCTGGTGCATTTAAAGAAGGGCGGATTCAAACAATTCGTGGCCACCAACGATAGCTCGGACGCCGCTTGAATGTCATCCGATCACTCCTTGCTGCGCGAGCAGCTAGTTCAGGGCGCGCATGAGTTAGCGCTGGAATTATCCGAGTCGCAGATGTCGAATTTGCTCGATTACCTGAGTCTGCTTACAAAGTGGAATTCAGTTTACAACCTCACGGCCGTGCGTGATCCGGCGCAGATGATGACGCAACACGTGTTGGATTGTTTGACGGCATTACCTGCTTTCGTGAATGCCTCGCGCGTATTGGATGTGGGGTCAGGCGGTGGATTGCCCGGTGTGGTGTTAGCGATTTGGGCGCAGCATGCTCAACCGCAAATGCAGGTACACATGATTGATACTGTGAATAAAAAAACGGCGTTTCTAACGCAAGCGAAAGCTGAGTTAGGTTTGACCAATATGGTGGTGCACACAGGTCGGGTAGAGCAGTTTAACGATGAAAAAAAATTCGACGTGATTACTTCGCGCGCATTCGCCGAGCTAAAAGATTTTGTCGAATGGTCTGGCCATCTGTTAAGTGACGGCGGCAAAATGATCGCGCTCAAAGGACA
>CANGJE010000028.1 GCA_947454305.1 Oxalobacteraceae bacterium | reverse complement strand
TTTTGCCATGCAGGGCCTATTAGCCGCATGCCTTGTACTCGTTTGATCGCCTGCACAATATACAAGGCACCCAAATACGGCCACCATCGATTACCTGCCTTTTCGAGAAAACCAAAACGCTGCAGCCATTTGCTCGTATCGCACGGCGGAGCGTAACAACCAAAATGACCGCGGTTGATTTCCATATTCAATAACTTCAACCAATCCTTCAATCGCGGAACGCTAATAAATTCACCATGCACGGGCAGAAAATGAGCGCCCGTGACGCGACCAAAAATCTGCCGCGCACCCCACAAACTGACCGGATTGAAGCCACAGATAATCACTTGTCCTTCGGGTATCAGCACACGCTCAACTTCACGCAACACATGATGCGGTTCTGCTGCAAATTCCAATACATGCGGTAAAACGACTAAATCCAAACTTTGCGAAGCAAACGGCAATTCAGCGTAATCATGTAACAGAACGACTTGGCGACGCGCTTTATCATCGTCAGATTGCTCATTCTTTTCGTCGCTGCTTGCAACAACGCTATCGGTAAGCCAGCGATTCGGCATGCGATTCGCCGCCAACGTATCCATATCAGGCATACCTAACTGCACCGCGTTGTAACCAAAAATATCAGCGGTTAACTCGGCCAGACGCTCTTGCTCCCACGCGCGAGCGTAACTACCCGGCGGCGTATGGAACCATTCGCTGAGCGATATAATCAAATTTTCGGGGCCGTTGCTTACCATACTCATGTCAGTCAATCGATCACTACAAGTAACAGCCGTTCCGGCGTTTGCCGATAATTATCTTTGGCTGATACACAATGAGCAGCATGCTGTTGTGGTCGACCCGGGCGATGCCGGACCGATCAATGAAGCACTCGCCTCGCGTCAACTCCCGCTAGACGCTATTTTACTCACTCATCATCACGCTGACCATGCAGGTGGCGTCAGCGAGTTACTTAATCGCTGGAATGTGCCCGTGTATGGCCCTGCTAAAGAAAACATTGCAGGTGTCACCCATCCTTTGTCTGAAAACGATAATGTGAACTTTGCTCAACTGGGTCTTGCCTTGCATGTACTTGATGTTCCCGGACATACCGCGGGCCACATCGCCTATGTTGAACACAATCAGCACTGGCTTTTTTGTGGAGATACGCTATTTGCAGGTGGCTGCGGCCGATTGTTTGAAGGTACAGCTGCACAAATGACGCAATCACTCGCAAAATTGTCAGCATTAGCGAATGATTTCAAGGTGTATTGCGCGCATGAATATACGTTATCTAACCTTCGCTTTGCGGTGACCGTTGAACCCAACAATGCCGCTTTATCTGCGCGCTTTACGCAAGTACAGGCAGCTCGTGATCGTGGTGAATCGACCGTGCCCTCCACCCTAGGTGAAGAAAAGCAAACTAATCCTTTTCTTCGCTACGATCAGCCAGCAATTATTCAGACATTGCGCGATACAGGAAGACTAAGTCACGCTGAGCCCGTAGAAGCATTCGCTGCACTCAGAGAATGGAAAAACTCTTTCCGATAATGGGTATTAACTAATTTCGTTAGCAAACTGTCACCATCAATCACAAGATTTGCTAACATTTTCCTTGACTTGCTTTCATTTCGTTAACTACACTGCTATGTATCCTATGTGCATCGTCCTTTGCTTTGATCAGTGACGATGAAGCTGAGGCGGCCTCTGACCTAGTCATCATCGTCAAGTGCACGCTCCGATTACAACCTGCAAGTCATCGCTAAACGAGACTCTGCACAGCCCAACCAGGCTAACCACCAGATTATTGATCCTTTTGCAGACCTTACCCAGGCAGACAGCGCTTTTCCAATTCGCACAGTTGATTAAGCGTGCGACATTCTTTGCGCTCGCGCTGAGCGCTTCCATCGCCTATTCAAATGACTTAACCATCGCACCCTCTTCCGTTACCACGGAGCGCAGCGAACTTATTAAAGATCTCGAGCGCGAACCTATAGGCCTTGATGGCGCTGCTCTTCCACCCGACTATGCCCTGCAGCTAGAAGATATTCAGATTGAAAACTTTGATCTTTGGGAAAGAATACGCAAAGGTTATGCGATCCCAGATCTGAATAATCCTTTGGTTTCGACACAAACCACTTGGTATAGCGCGCGCCCTGAATACATACAACGTATCTCGCAACGCGCATCACGTTATCTATTCCACGTAGTGCAAGAACTAGAAAAACGGAAGATGCCGACCGAAATTGCTTTACTGCCTTTTATTGAATCAGCATTTAACCCGCAGGCATTTTCGAGCGCCAAAGCAGCCGGCATGTGGCAGTTCATTCCCAGTACCGGACGTGACTACAACTTAAAGCAAAATGCATTTCGCGATGAACGTCGCGATGTGCTCGCATCCACCAATGCAGCATTGAATTACCTACAAAGGCTGTACGGCATGTTCGGCGACTGGCAACTTGCACTGGCCGCCTACAACTGGGGCGAAGGTTCAGTTTCACGTGCAATCGCCAAAGCCGAAGCCGCAGGAAGGCCGACAGATTTCAATAGCCTCTCGCCCTACATGCCAGCGGAAACACGCAACTACTATCCCAAACTGCAAGCGGTTAAAAATATCATTGCAACGCCGTCGCAGTATGGCGTTAAATTGCCTACAGTAGAGAATCAACCCTATTTTGTTACGATCAAAAAAACCCGCGACATCGATGTGAAGTTAGCTGCTCAGCTAGCTGAATTGCCGATGGAAGAATTCCGAGCACTGAACCCACAATTTAATCGCCCTGTGATTACTGGTAGCCCATCAACACAAATCTTGCTACCCGAATCGAATGCCGAAAAATTTAGAGAAAATCTATCCAACTGGACCAAGGCCTTGTCGAGCTGGACTGCGCACAAAGTAACCGCTGCGCGCGAACGCATTGAGAGTATTGCGGCCCGGTTTAAGACTACGCCAGAAGTTATTCGCGAAGCCAATTCGATTCCACCCAACATGCATCCAAAAGCTGGATCAACTGTGTTGGTTCCAAAGTTGGCGACCACTCCTGACAAAGATATCAGTCAAGAGATTGCCGACAATGCGATGCTGGCGGTAGAAGCGGATGAACCACCACGCAAAAAAATCAGTATAAAAGTAAGCAAGCGCGACACCATCGATAGCATTGCAAAACGCTACAAAGTTAAAGTCGCTGATATACGTCAGTGGAATAGCATGAAGGACGACAAGCTAACGCCTGGTCAATCGTTGAAGTTAGAAGTTCGTGCGCCTAAAAAAGGCAAAAGCAAAGCAGACAAAGCTCCTGAAAGCAGACGGCCTAAGCACGGCCAATCAGAGCATCAACGTCAACACCGCTAATTACTCTGTTATAACCGAGGCGGTGTCTGACTCCGGCTCGCTTAACTTAAAATTAGCCGCCGCTAATAACTTCTGGGTGTAGGCTTCTTGCGGCGAATTCAACACGTCTGAAGTCTTACCGCTCTCCACCACCAAACCATCTTTCATGACGATCACACGATGCGCCATCGCACGTATGACGGCTAAATCATGGCTGATGAAGAGATAAGCTATCCCATGTTTGCGCTGCAACTCGGCCAGCAATTCCAACACTTGGTATTGGACAGAGACATCCAACGATGACGTCGGTTCGTCCAATAAAATGAGTGCTGGTTTCAACACAAGTGCGCGGGCAATAGCAATTCGCTGACGCTGACCACCTGAAAATTCATGTGGATAGCGTGACATCAGCATGGGTGACAAGCCCACCTCCTGCAAACCAGCAGCCACTGCATCGCGCAACGAATGGCGCGGCAAGCCGGGCTTATGCAGCTCCAAGCCTTCACAGATAATTTGTTCTACGGTTCGACGTGGCGAAAGCGACGCAAAAGGATCTTGGAACACCACCTGCATCTGAGCTCGCACAGAACGTAGCTGATTACTACTCATGTTTGTGATGTTGTTACCGTTAAACCGAATGTGTCCTTGCGTCTTAGCCACTGACAAACGCAGCAAGGCCATACCTAGCGTCGATTTACCCGAGCCCGATTCACCCACAATGCCCAGTGTTTCTCCACGTGGCAGCGATACATCGAGACTTTCAACAGCAACAAACTCTTTTTGTCTAAACCATCCCTTACGAATAAAAAAGCTACAACGCACTCCTGTTGCCTCTAACAAAGGTTCGGCATTCGGCACAGCATCAACAACCATACGCTTGGCATGACTGGCTAATAGGCGTTGTGTATATTCTTCTCTCGGCTGACCAAATAATCGGCTCGTATCTGCTGATTCTATGAGTCGTCCGTCTTGCATCACGCCCACACGATCCGCAAAACTTTTAACGAGATTCAGATCATGCGTGATCATCAATACCGCCATACCCTCGTCGCGCTGTAATTGATTCAGTAATTCAAGAATCTGAACCTGTATCGTTACATCCAAAGCAGTCGTCGGTTCATCCGCAATCAATAGCTTAGGTTTACACGCGAGCGCCATGGCTATCATGGCACGCTGCCGCTGACCACCCGAGAGTTGATGCGGGTAAGACAAAGCACGGCGAGCTGGCTCGGGAATGCCTGTTTTTTCTAATAATTCAACCGCACGATTAGCTGCCTCACGTGCACTTAAGCCTTCGTGCAGCATCAGTACTTCAGCGATTTGATTGCCAATCGTGAACAGCGGATTCAAGGCCGTCATCGGCTCTTGAAAAATCATCGCGATATCTTTGCCGCGCAATTGACGCAAAGCGTTTTCAGACATCAGCTGAATTTTTTGGCCATCAAACAATTGATTGCCACGTATCTGCGCCTCAGGCAAAAGACGCATTAGCGCTAATGCGCTCACGGTTTTACCAGAGCCTGACTCACCCACTAAAGCAAATTTTTCACCGGCTTCAATACGGAAGCTGACGTTATCGACAACTCGATTCGTCCCAAAACTGACCGATAAATTCTCAACGCGTAACAGACTCATGTCTTTCTCCGCACATCGAGAGAGTTACGCAAAGCGTCACCGATATTCGTTAACAGTAACAAGGTGATTGTTAACACCGCAAAAGTCGAGAGCGCTATCCACCAAGCATCTAAATTATTTTTACCTTGCGCTAGCAATTCACCCAAACTCGGTGTCGACGGTGGAACACCCAAGCCAAGAAAATCTAAACTTGTTAATGAAAGAATCGCAGCACTCATACGAAACGGTAAAAAAGTAACCACCGGTGTCATGCTATTAGGAAGCACATGACGCCAGATAATTTGCCAGTTCGACAGACCTAATGCGCGTGAAGCCTGAACATAATCGAGATTGCGATTGCGCAGAAAATCGGCGCGCACATAATCAGACAAACCCATCCATCCAAATAAAGACAACAACACCAACAGCAATAAAATGCTGGGCTCAAAAATAGATGCAAAAATAATCAGCAGATAAAGCTCGGGCATCGAGCCCCATATTTCCATAAACCGCTGAAACAATAAATCAGTTCGACCAGCGAAGTAGCCCTGCACGGCTCCAGTGACCACACCTAGAGCGACACCAGTAATAGTCAGCGCTAAACCAAACAAGATTGATACACGAAATCCATACACGAGTCGCGCGAATACATCACGACCGCGATCATCCGTACCTAGCCAGTTATCTGTGGTGGGAGGAGCTGGGTTAGGCGATTTAGCAAAATAATTTAATGTGTCGTAACGATAGCGATTGATGGGATAAATCGCCCAATTGCCATTCGTTTGAAATTGCTGCTGAATGAAGGGATCAAGATAATCGGCAGGTGAATCAAAATCACCCCCAAAGGCTGTCTCTGCATAGTCAGTCACAATTGGAAACATGATCTGACCGTTATACCGAGCCAGCAGCGGCTTATCATTGGAAATGAGTTCAGCACCCATACTCAACACAAACAAAATAAGAAACAGCACCAGACTCCAATAGCCGCGTCTATCTTGTTTGAAGCGAATCCAGATCCGTCTCGATGGTGAGATCGATGGCTCAGCCGCAGAATACGTCGTTGTGCTCATCGCGCAAGACTTTCAAATTGCACGCGTGGATCGGCCCACACGTAGCATAAATCTCCCAATAATTTCACCACTAGCCCTATCAACGTAAACAAATATAACGTGCCTAGCACGACAGGGTAATCACGTCGCACTACCGATTCATACGACAACAAGCCTAAACCATCAAGAGAAAACAAGGTCTCTATCAACAGACTACCTGCAAAAAAAGCGCCGATGAACGCAGCAGGAAAACCCGTCACCAGCGGTATCAGGGCATTACGAAACACGTGCTTGTAAAGCACGGTTCGTTCAGATAAACCTTTGGCGCGTGCTGTTAGCACGTACTGTTTGCGTATCTCTTCAAGAAAGGTATTTTTAGTCAGCATCGTCATCACAGCGAATGATCCAGCGACCGATGCGGTGACTGGTAAGGTGATGTGCCACAAATAATCAATCGTTTTACCAAACCAGGAAAGCGACTCCCAGTCATCGGAGGTCAGGCCGCGCAAAGGAAACCACTGCACAAAGCTACTGCCAGCAAAAACCACCAGCAAAAAAACACCAAGCACAAAACCCGGAATCGAATAACCAATCAACACCAACATGCTGGTGAGACTGTCAAATCGACTACCTGCTCTCACGGCTTTGGCGACACCGAGCGGTATAGAAATAAAGTAGGTAAGAAAAAAAGTCCACAACCCGATTGTGATCGATACTGGCAATTTAGACTTCACTAACTCCCACACATCCATGTGGTGATAAAAGCTCTGACCTAAATCGAATTTAGCGAAGCCCTGAAGCATGAGCCAAAACCGTTCGGCTGGCGGTTTATCAAATCCATACAGCGCCTTAATCTCGGCAACCCGCTCGCTATCAACGCCTTGACGACCACGATATTCAGAGGCACCCGCACCAGATGATTCACCGGCACCCGTCTGGCCTTTTTTAAGTTCAATCAACACTTGCTCTACCGGGCCACCGGGAACAAATTGAATCACTGCGAAAGTAATGGCGATAACACCCAGCAGCGTGGGTATCATCAGCAAAATGCGTTTAGCTATGTAGGACCAGAGGTTCATGGCATCTCAACTTGTTTTTATTACTGCCTTGGTTTCACTTGCCACCAACTCGAAATAACATACGGATCGGCTTGATAATATTTTGGCGCAATGGAAGGAATGCCGAAACGATTGCGATAAGCTACTCGATGAGTCGCCGAATACCAGTGAGGCACCACGATGTATTTATGTAATAGCACACGGTCTAAGGCGCGCGATGCCGTAACTAGCTGTTCACGTGAATCAGCTTTGACTAGCGCCGTCACCAACTTATCAACCACCGGATCTTTCAAACCCCAGTAATTACTCGATCCTTTTTCATCGGCTGCTTTCGATCCAAGCATGTCAAACATTTCATTGCCCGGGCTAGTGACATCACCAAAACGCTGGCTAGTCATATCAAAATCAAATTCTTCCATCCGCTTCTGTACCAACGCGAAATCTGCCGTGCGTTGATTTACTCGAATACCCAGTTTTTCAAGATTGCGTACATATACCGCAATGATGCGTGAAAGCGCGGATTGATCATCCAGAATTTCAAAGGTAAAAATTTCGCCGCGTGAGTTACGCAAGGCGCCATCTTGATATTCCCACCCTGCTTGCTTGAGTAGCTCACGCGCTTGCAAAAGATTGGCGCGCAATGATGCCGGCGCATTGGTTGTCGGTGGCAACGGCGCAGGCCCAAACACTGCGGGATCTAACTGATCGCGCATAGGCTCAAGCAATGCCAGCTCAGCCGGCGATGGCGATGCTTTTGCACCCAACTCTGAATTACTGAAAAATGAATCGATACGCGTGTACTGACTGTAAAACAATTGGCGATTCATCCATTCAAAATCCATCGCCAAGCCTAAAGCACGGCGTACACGCACGTCTTGAAATTGCGGCCGGCGTAAATTCATCACAAAGGCCTGCATGCCTGCACCGTTGGAATGCTTAAGCGTTGCTTTGATGAGTTCACCGCGATCAAATTTCGGGCCCTTGTAAGCACGCGCCCAATTCTTGGCTCGGTACTCCACCACTACATCAAATTCACCTGCCATAAACGCTTCAAGCCGTGCAACATCATCCTTATAGAAACGATAAATGATGCGACTAAAGTTAAACGCGCCTTTGCGAGCCGGTATGTCGTTACCCCAATAGCCAGGATTGCGTTTAAAAGCAATCGATCGTCCTAAGTCATATTTTTCAATGACGTAGGGGCCACTGGCGATGGGTGGAGTTAATTGAATTTTGTCAAACGGTGTGCCCGCTGCCCATTTGCGCGAGAACACGGGCATGCCACCCACGATTAACGGCAATTCGCGATTCGCTGTTTTAAATTCGAATCTGACGGTCAGTTCATCCACTGCAACGCATTGTTTAACGTCGGCATAAATCATCTTGAATTGCGGCGCACCCTTAGCCATCAGCGTATCGAAGGAATGCTTAACATCCTCAGCCAACACAGCATCGCCGTTATTAAAACGCGCTTTCGGGTTAATCCTAAATGTCATCGCCATGCGATCAGGTGACAGCGTCATATCCTCGGCCAGCAAGCCATACATCGTCGCAACCTCATCCGCAGAGTTGATCGCGAGCGATTCAAACATCAGGTTAGACACACCGGCCGCTGCAACACCCTTCATAGAAAACGGATTGAATTTATCAAAGCTGGTACGTGAATCCGGATTGGCGAGATAAAGCTCACCGCCCTTAGGAGCATCCGGATTTAAGTAGTCGAAGTGAGTAAATTGCGGCGGATATTTAGGCGTGTCATACAAAGAAAATGCATGCGCGGCCCAAACCGAGGCAGAAAAACTGCTGACTGCTGCAACAATAATGCTGGCGAAAATTCTAATCATGGACTTGTCTGCATGCGTAAACCTATCAAGCATAGCGTTTTTCGCTCGATGCCGCGCGTTCATGCCTCATTCGATGACATTTGCCCTCGACTGGCCATACGCCCTAAAATGGAGCGTTTCGCTGGCACACGCGCCAGTTTATGGTCTGACAGGAGTTTGACATGGCATTCTTGCAAGGTAAAAAAATACTGATTACGGGCGTACTCTCAAATCGCTCTATCGCTTACGGCATCGCGCAAGCCTGCCATCGTGAGGGCGCAGAACTCGCCTTTACGTACGTCGGGGAACGATTTAAGGACAGAATCACTGAATTTGCCCGCGATTTCGGCAGTGAATTGATATTTGACTGCGATGTCGGCAGTGATGAACAGATCAACGCTGTCTTTGCTGACCTCGGAAAATCCTGGAGCCAACTCGATGGCTTAGTGCACGCCATTGGCTTCGCACCACGCGAAGCGATTGCCGGTGATTTTCTGGACGGCCTCTCGCGAGAGAATTTTAGAATTGCGCACGATATTTCGGCCTATAGCTTCCCGGCAATGGCCAAAGCGGCTTTGCCCATGTTGTCATCGCAATCGGCCTTACTGACCTTGTCGTATCTGGGTGCGCTGCGCGCTCTGCCTAACTACAACACGATGGGTTTAGCCAAGGCATCACTCGAAGCTAGCGTGCGTTATCTGGCTGAATCGCTGGGTAAGCGTGGCGTGCGCGTCAACGGTATTTCAGCTGGCCCTATCAAAACCCTGGCCGCTTCAGGCATCAAAGATTTCGGCAAAATTCTGAATTTCGTGAAAGAGAATGCGCCACTGCGCCGCAACGTCACCTTAGAAGATGTGGGTAACGCAGCGGCATTCTTGCTATCCGATCTGGCCGCAGGTATCACTGGAGAAATCACCTACGTTGATGGTGGATTCTCGCAAGTGGTCGCAGGTATGGGTGGAGAAGAATAAGAGGCTGGGGCGATGCCCCACCTCTTTTAGCAAAATTCCTGTACAATTCGCCCGCGCTGCAACATTTGGCGCTTAGTTGCATCGCAAACCCTTAGCATCAACCTGAAGCCCCCCGCCTCCTGGTGCCCGTTTTCTGAGCACCCTCCCGGCGCAAAGCTTTTGTGCCGAAACTCAATTCCGTTTCGTTTGTTTCGCTGGTAGGCGTTGCTTTTGTCATGTCGTCCTCCGTCGTCGGTGGTATCACCGCGCGCGTGTTGACGACCCTCTGAAAGACGCACAATGAATTTTGAATCCCTAGGACTCCATCCACTCGTCCTTAAAGCTGTAACTGATGCCGGCTATACCGAAGCCACCGCAGTGCAACAACAAGCCCTGCCCGCTGCCATCGCTGGCCGCGATCTGCTGGTCTCGTCGCAAACTGGCTCGGGCAAAACCGCCGCCTTTATGCTGCCTGCATTACACAAATTTGCCAGCGCGCCCGTAGCTGCCGCGCCAGCCAAAACTCCGAATCAAGTCGCACAATCAGCCCGCTCACGTGGCGAGCGCACGCGTTTTACGCCTGCGACGCCAAAAATGCTGGTACTGACACCCACACGCGAACTCGCACTTCAAGTGACTACTGCGACCGACAAATACGGCATTCACATGCGCCGCATTAAAGCAGTGTCTATTTTGGGTGGCATGCCTTACCCAAAACAGATGCAACTGTTGTCGCGCAATCCAGAGATTTTGGTCGCCACACCTGGTCGTCTGATTGATCACATGGAATCGGGCAAGATCGATTTCTCGCAATTAGAAATTTTGGTACTCGACGAAGCCGATCGTATGTTGGACATGGGTTTTGTCGATGACATCGAACTGATCATCAGCAAAACACCTGCAAGCCGTCAGACTATGCTGTTCTCAGCAACGCTGGATGGCATGGTGGGCAATATGGCTCGCCGTATCACTAAAGATCCGATGCTGATTCAAATCGCTGGTTCGTCAACCCGCCATGAAAATATTCAGCAGCGCGTCCATTTTGTGGATGACCTTTCGCACAAAAATCGTTTGCTCGATCATCTCTTGCGCGATTCATCGATTGATCAGGCCGTGGTGTTCACCGCTACCAAACGTGATGCCGACACCATTGCTGATCGTTTGAATATCGCTGGCTTTGCTGCCGCTGCACTGCATGGCGACATGCATCAGGGTGCACGTAACCGTACCCTCAACAGTTTGCGCCAAGGTCAGTTGCGTGTTTTAGTGGCTACTGATGTGGCTGCTCGCGGTATCGACGTTCCTGGCATCACTCACGTGTTCAACTACGACTTACCAAAATTTCCTGAAGATTATGTGCACCGCATCGGTCGTACCGGTCGCGCAGGTCGTAGCGGCATTGCTATTTCTTTGGTTAATCATGCCGAAGGCGTGCACGTCAAACGCATTGAGCGTTTTACCAAACAAGTGATTCCAGTCGATATCATCGAAGGTTTCGAGCCGAAGAAAAAAGCCAGTGCAGCAGCACCAAGTCGTCGTCCTGGATGGCGTCCTGGTGATGGCCGCAATGATTCACGCGGTGGTAAACCTGCGAAACCAGGTCAGCGTACTTTCGCTAAACCTGCAGCGCCCCGCAAGGATAGCGCTGGATTTCGCGGTGATCGCAGTCAACGAGGCGACACCGGCCGCGGTTAATACCTAGCTTGTCATTACTCACTGGCTCCTTCGGGAGCCAGTGTCATTTGTAGTGCGCAGTTTCGAATGCGCGATAATTCTCCATCGTTATTTTCGTAAAGTACTTCATCATGAATGCACCTATTCGACTGACTTCTTTTTCGCACGGCGGCGGTTGCGGCTGCAAAATTGCACCCGGTGTGTTGTCTAGCATATTGAAGCAAAGCCCCGGCTTTCCCGTGCCGTCGCAATTACTGGTTGGCATAGAAACGTCCGACGATGCAGCGGTATACAAACTCAATGATGAGCAAGCCTTAATCGCCACTACTGATTTTTTTATGCCCATCGTCGATGACCCATTTGATTTTGGGCGCATCGCTGCAACCAATGCGATCTCGGATGTCTATGCCATGGGTGGCACACCTATCATGGCGCTCGCTTTAGTTGGCATGCCTATCGATAAATTACCGATAGAAACCATAGGGAAAATTCTCGCCGGTGGTGAATCCATATGCGCCGAAGCTGGCATACCTGTCGCTGGTGGTCATACGATCGATTCAGTCGAACCTATCTATGGCTTAGTTGTGATGGGACTGGTTCATCCCGATCGCATCAAACGTAACTCGCATGCTAAAGCAGGTGACAAACTCATCCTAGGCAAACCACTGGGTGTGGGCATACTTTCAGCCGCATTAAAAAAAGGGGCGTTGGATGCACAGGGCTACGCAGCGATGATCGCTAGCACCACGCAACTCAACACGCCGGGTAAAGATTTATCGGCGGTAGAAGGTGTGCATGCTATTACGGATGTAACAGGGTTTGGTTTACTCGGCCATGCACGCGAAATGGCTCTGGGTGCACATTTATCTGCGCGCATCAATGTATCGACCGTACCGTATTTGCCGAATGTTGAGAAACTAGTCGCCGAAGGTTTTATTACTGGCGCCTCAGGTCGAAACTGGGCGGGCTACGGTAACGATATACAGCTCTCCAGTAACGTCAACGATGTCACCCAAGCTTTGTTATGTGATCCGCAAACCTCCGGTGGATTATTGGTTGCGTGCTCCGACGATGCGGTAGAAAGAGTAATGCAAACTTTCCATCGTCACGGTTTCGCTCACGCTGCTGTGATCGGCGATTTGCAACAAGGACCCGCAGGAGTGCAAGTTATCTAAAGGCTTAAGCCACTTTGGATCGCTGTTGACTGCAGATGGCGTGCGCTCTGCAATCATTCAAAGGGATTGTTACACTGCAGGCTAACAACTTCTTTCCATCATGCTTCCCACTAGCGCTACTCCTCTTTCTCTCGCTTGTCATCAACTGACTAAGTCATACGGCGAACGCGCCGTGTTGTCTAACGTCGAGTTAAGTCTTAAGCCGGGCGAGTATGTTGCCATCATGGGCGAATCTGGTGTCGGTAAATCAACGCTGCTGAATGTTATTGCGGGATTAGATAGCTTTGATTCAGGTAGTTTACTGATCGATGGCGTCGCACTCAATACGCTGGATGACGAACAATCAACCTTGCTGCGACGTCAAAAACTAGGATTTATTTTTCAAGCATTTCATTTGCTACCGCATTTAACTCTTGTGCAAAATGTTGCCCTCCCCTTAGTGCTAAATACACTTCCTTTAGCTCGCGCCCATCAGATGTTGGAATGCGTAGGACTCGCTTCTCGCGTGAATGATTTTCCTCGTCAGTTATCTGGTGGTGAAATGCAACGTGTTGCGATTGCCCGCGCGATGGTGCATCAACCACGATTACTGCTAGCGGATGAACCTACAGGCAATCTCGATCCAGAAACCGCTGCCGAGATATTAGCCTTACTTAAAAATGAAATTCGCGCCAGTGGTGCCTCGGCGATTA
The DNA here is from genome assembly GCA_947454305.1 of Oxalobacteraceae bacterium. GTDB lineage: Bacteria > Pseudomonadota > Gammaproteobacteria > Burkholderiales > Burkholderiaceae_D > Pernthalerella. The sequence goes on along the minus strand of CANGJE010000028.1, from coordinate 16,606 downwards.
TCGTGACGCATTCACCTGCCGCTGCAGCCAGCGCTGATCGTGTTTTGCAATTAACACGCAATGGCTTGACTGAAATTCGCATCAACCCTACATCCGTTTTATGAGTGTTCACCCCACCACGCTTAACCGTGTCACGAGCTGGTTACTCGTTGGTGAATGGCGCGCTCATCCAGTGCGCGCAGTGATTGCGCTAATCGCAATCATGTTAGGTGTCGCGCTAGGGTTTGGCATTCACTTGGTTAATGAAGCGGCGTTCAGTGAATTTTCTGCAGCCACTCGCAGTCTATCGGGCAGCGCGGATCTTCAGGTACGCGGTAGGAATCCTCAGTTCGATGAAAACGTCTACGAAGAATTAGCAGCATTGCCTGAAATCGATGTCGCCGCTCCAACACTGGAATTAGATCTATCAGTGCCTGGTCAGCGCAGCTTACTCAAATTGATTGGTATCGATGGTTTTCAATCAGCGGTTATCTCACCCGATTTACTGGGTGTCTCAGAAGCTGATAAGCCTTTTGATACGCTGATGGCTGATACAGTGTTTCTCTCCCCCGCCGCAATGGAATGGCTGAAGCTTAAAACCGGCGATCAACTCACACTCTTCTCGGGTACTCGCTTAGTTTCGCTACGTGTCGCAGGGTCACTCTTACGCGCACGCGCAGGACAACGACTCGCGGTGATGGATATCGCTAGCGCGCAATGGCAATTCGGTCGTCTGAGACAACTATCACGCATCGATTTGAAATTAATCGCAGGGACTGATCGCATCAGTTTTCGTCAGCAGCTGGAATCGCGTTATCCATCACTTTCTTTCACCGAATCTGACGACCAGGATAAACGCACCTCAACCATGTCGCGTGCGTATCGCGTGAATCTAAATGTACTGGCACTTGTCGCTTTATTTACCGGTGCATTTTTAGTCTTCTCTACACAAGCCTTGTCTGTACTGCGACGTCGACCCCAATTTGCGTTGCTACGCACCTTAGGTATGACGCGCGCTCAATTAATCGTGCAAGTGATGATTGAAGGGGGCCTATTGGGCGTAACTGGTGCCGTCTTAGGCATAGCTGGTGGTTATGCGTTAGCCGCTGCAGCCTTGTCATTGTTTGGGGGGGATTTAGGCGGCGGCTATTTCCCCGGTGTGCGGCCCGTACTTATTTTTGACCCACTCGCAGCCGCAATCTTTTTTAGTGCAGGCACCGGCGTTGCATTGCTAGGAAGTTTATCGCCAGCGTTGGAAGCCGCGCGTGCTCGTCCAGCTGCGGCGCTTAAAGCAGGTAGCGAAGATGTAGCCCTCGCGCCATTAGCACTGCCCTGGCCAGGTCTGATAGCTATCGTTACCGGAACAGTTTTTACTCAACTGCCGCCCGTGCACGGCTTGCCTATTTTTGGTTATCTGGCGATTGCATTACTGCTACTAGGAAGTATTGCGCTGATGCCGCGCGCTGCCGCTTTACTGTTTACTGTATTAGCTAAACGCTGGCATGGTTTAACTGGCAGTCTATCACTCGCACGACTAGCCAACGCTCCGAATCAAGCAGCAATTGCCTTAGGCGGAGTGTTAGCGAGTTTTTCGTTGATGGTCGCAATGGCAATCATGGTGTCTAGCTTCAGAAATTCGGTTGATGATTGGTTACAGCATTTGCTCTCGGCTGATATGTATGTGCGGGTACAAAATGGCGGCGATCATGCACGCTTTGGCAGCGCTGAACAACAGCAAATCGCGCAACTGCCTGCAGTCGCAAAAATTGAGGCAACACGACATCAGTTAATTACGCTTGATCCGGCACGACCTGCCGTCGCACTGATTGCGCGTTCCATCGATGCTAATGCGCCGGATCGATCACTGACCATGGTAGGTGACCCTATCAAAGGTTTGCAACGACCCGTGTGGGGTTCAGAAGCGATGGTTGATTTGTATGGTTGGACAGCAGGACAAACCGTTCAACTTCCTATCGCTGGTCGCATGCAAAGTTTTACTGTGGCCGGTATCTGGCGAGACTACGCACGTCAATCCGGCGCCATCATGATGCGTATAGAAGATTATCGTCAGCTCTCAGGTGATATGGCCGTGAATGATCTTGCGCTGTGGGTGAAACGCGATAGCTCCCTACCCTCTCTGCGCCAGCAACTGGATGCACTTCCTTTTGCGGCCTCGCTGGAATATGCCGAGCCGGGTGAAATACGCTCTGTGAGTTTAAAAATTTTTGATCGTAGCTTTGCAGTCACCTATGTGCTCGAGGGTATAGCCATTGTGATTGGTTTATTTGGTGTCGCTGCGACCTTCTCAGCACAAACCCTGTCGCGCGCAAAAGAGTTTGGCATGCTGCGTCATATCGGCATTACACGCAGACAAATACTGTTGCTACTGGCTAGTGAAGGTAGCCTGCTCGCTAGTTTGGCTATTCTTGTAGGCTTTGTGCTGGGTTGGTGTATTAGTTTAATTTTGGTGTTCATCGTCAACCCACAATCGTTTCACTGGACCATGGAGCTACACATACCCAGTACCTTGCTCGCTAGTGTCGCTGCGCTCTTGTTATTTTCTGCCGCTGCGACTGCATTGATTTCTGGTCGCCTTGCTGTATCAGGCAGTGCGGTACGCGCCGTGAGGGAAGATTGGTGAATCACTTGCGTTGGCTTATCTATGTCATGTTGTGGTTCGCGACAGGCAGCACCCTTGCTGCGCCTCCAGTGTTTAGTAAAGTCGTCGCTGGAAAGTCATTAAGTTTTCCGCGAGACTTTGGTGCACATCCCGATTTTAAAACAGAGTGGTGGTACGCCACTGGCTGGTTACAAACGCCAGATGGCAAACCCCTCGGTTTTCAAGTGACTTTTTTTCGCTCAGCGACTGAGCACGACACTAAAAACACCAGTCGCTTCGCGCCACGACAATTAATCATTGCGCATGCGGCACTGTCAGACACAGCCGTCGGTAAACTTCACCATGATCAAAAAATTGCACGCGCAGGATTTGGGCGTGCGTTTGCAGATGAAACCACGACCAAGCTTAAGCTCGATTCATGGACCATGCAACGAAATAGCGATGGTCAATATCAACTACAGATACCTGCACGCGATTTCACATTGTCATTAACGTTGCAGCCCACTCAAGCAGTCCTGCTACAAGGCGACAGCGGATATTCACGCAAAGGCGCTTTACCTGAGCAAGCCAGTTACTACTATAGTGAGCCGCAAATCGCAGTGAGCGGCACCATTACTCGCCAAGGCAAGCCAGTCAAAGTCACAGGCAATGCTTGGTTAGATCATGAATGGTCCAGTACTGTGCTGGATAAAAAAGCGGTGGGTTGGGATTGGGTAGGTTTAAATTTAGCCGATGGCGGCGCGCTAATGGCTTTTCAAATACGCAGCGCTGAGGGCAAGCCCGTGTGGCAACATGCGACCCTGCGCGATGCGAAAGGCCACACGCAATCGATTGATGCTTCGCGTATTCGCTTTGTGCCTTTGAAGCAGTGGCGCTCACCGCGCACTGGTGCAAGCTACCCTACCTCCACGCAAATTATTATCGATGATGTGCACTGGGAAGTTGTGCCTTTACAAAATGATCAGGAATTAGATTCGCGTCTATCGACCGGATCCGTGTATTGGGAAGGTGCCGTAACGGTACTGCGTAATGGTCAGCTGGCTGGACGCGGCTATCTTGAAATGACCGGCTATCTGAAAGCCTTGAAACTATGAAACCACTGAGTGAACGACCCAAATCGAGTAGCGGACTAAAAACGCTCGCTGGCTTACTTCCTTTTTTATCGCCTTACAGAAAACGTATTGCTATCGCAGCAGTAGCGCTCGTGATTGCGGCTGGCTCTACCTTGGCGATACCGTATGGCTTTCGTCAGTTAATCGATCTGGGATTTGCCAGTAAAGGGATAGAACAAGCATCGAGTGTGAACCTCACTTTTATTGCACTCTTTGGTATTGCCAGTGTGCTTGCCATCGCCACTGCTGCACGTTTTTATATGGTGTCTTGGTTAGGCGAGCGAGTGACTGCTGATATACGTAGTGCTGTGTATGCTCACGTATTACGCCAAAGTCCGGAATTTTTTGAAGTCACGCAAACCGGTGAAGTACTTTCGCGTTTAACCACTGACACCACGCTAATACAAACGGTGGTGGGCACCAGCATCTCGATGGCATTACGTAATGTGCTGCTACTGATCGGTGGCTTGCTGATGATGTTTATCACCAGCGTTAAGTTATCCGCCATCATTATTGTGATGCTGCTGGCCGTGATACTACCCATCGTCACCATTGGGCGACGGGTACGTAAACTCTCACGTGCATCGCAAGATCGCATTGCTGATGCGTCTGGTTTAGCGGGCGAACGATTGAATGCCATCAACGTCGTGCAAGCCTTTGCACACGAAGATCACGAAGCAAAACAATTCGGTAACGCCGTCGAGCGCGCCTTTGCCACCGCGATTCACCGCGTGCGTGCTCGATCGGTTCTTACCGTTACCGCTATCTTGTTAGTTTTTGGTGCCATCGTTTTTGTGCTGTGGCTAGGTGCGCATGCGGTGATGGAAGGTCGCATGAGCGCAGGTGAGTTAGGCCAGTTTGTTTTGTATGCCGCGATCATCGCTGGCGCAATTGGAGCACTCTCTGAAACACTCGGGGATGCACAACGCGCCGCAGGTGCCAGCGAACGCTTACTTGAATTACTCGCCGAGCGATCACCTATCGTCTCGCCTGAACATCCAACACCTTTAGTCAAACGCGCAGCGAATGGCGCGAGTTTGCAATTGGATCATCTGAGTTTTAACTATCCTTCACGGCCAGATCAACCAGCGCTGACTGATTTGTCGTTGGCTGCTGAGCCGGGTGAAACGATTGCGATCGTCGGCCCATCGGGTGCTGGTAAAACGACGTTGTTTCAATTGCTGTTGCGCTTTTATGATCCACAAACCGGTCATATTTTTTTAGATGGTGTCGATATTCGAGAGCTTGATCTGCAGGCTTTGCGGAATGCGATTGGCATCGTACCGCAAGATACGGTGGTGTTCTCTGCGAATGCGCTAGAAAATATTCGCTATGGTCGACCCGATGCCACCGATGATGAAGTGATAGCCGCTGCTAAGTTAGCAGCAGCGCATGAATTCATAGAACGTCTACCTGAAGGCTATCAATCATTTTTAGGAGAGCGCGGTGTGCGCCTTTCCGGTGGTCAGCGTCAGCGCATTGCGATTGCGCGCGCACTGCTTAAAAATCCACCGCTGTTGTTACTCGATGAAGCCACCAGCGCCTTGGATGCCGAATCCGAACGACTTGTGCAACATGCTCTCGAAGCTGCGATGGTGGGACGAACCACGCTAGTGATTGCGCATAGGCTCGCTACCGTACAACGCGCAACTAAAATTGTGGTGATGGATCAAGGGCGCATCGTGGAAACCGGTACGCATGCCTCACTGGTGGCGGCCGATGGTCTGTATGCCAGCCTGGCAGCGTTACAGTTTTCAGCCACGATGCAAGGTCCCGCCTGAGAAAGTCTGCTGCCAGCTCCCGCTAGCTAAACGGTTAAAATACGGGCTTCGCCGGAGTTACGTCAATGCGCCAATACCTCGATTTCATGCGCCATGTCTATGAACATGGCACCACCAAAACGGATCGTACCGGTACCGGTACGCGATCGGTGTTTGGTTATCAAATGCGATTCGATTTGCAAGAAGGCTTCCCCATGGTCACGACCAAGAAGCTTCATTTGAAATCTATCGTTCATGAACTGATCTGGTTTCTGGCCGGCTCGACCAATATCGGCTATCTAAAAGAAAATGGCGTATCGATTTGGGATGAGTGGGCTGATCCGAATGGTGATCTTGGCCCCGTGTATGGCTCACAGTGGCGCTCGTGGCCCACTCCGGATGGTGGCCACATCGACCAAATTAAGCAATTGGTTGATCAAATCAAAAATAATCCTGATTCGCGTAGGCTGATAGTCTCAGCATGGAACGTGGCCGACATACCGCGCATGAAACTGCCGCCTTGTCATGCCTTCTTTCAGTTTTATGTGGCCGACGGCAAATTGTCGTGCCAACTGTATCAGCGCAGCGCCGATATTTTCCTAGGTGTTCCTTTCAACATTGCCTCGTATGCCCTGCTGACCCACATGATGGCGGAGCAAACCGGTTTGCAAGTCGGGGATTTCATCTGGACCGGCGGCGACTGTCATATCTACTCGAATCACTTCGATCAAGTGCAAGAGCAACTTTCACGCTCGACCTTCCCCTTGCCTAAGTTAGTACTCAAGCGTAAGCCTGCCTCGGTATTTGAGTATCGCTATGAAGACATAGAGATCGTCGGCTATGAGTGCCATGCGGCCATCAAAGCACCGGTGGCTGTCTGATGTCTGCTCAACTCAGTCTCATCGTCGCGACCGAGCGTCACAACGGCATAGGCATACGAAATACCCTACCCTGGCGCTTGCCCGAAGATCTGGCGTTTTTCAAACGAACCACCACTGGTCACACCATTGTCATGGGACGCAAGACCTTTGACTCGATTGGCCGTCCACTTCCCAACCGTCGCAGCATCGTCATCACTCGCAACCCCGATTGGCGGCATGAGGGAGTAGAAACAGCATCTTCTCTGGCACAAGCGGTCGAATTAGCCGGCTCAGGTGAGGCCTTCGTGATCGGTGGAGCCCAAATCTACGTCGAAGCTTTGCCGCTTGCCAGCCAACTGATCGTTACCGAAATCGCAGGCGATTTCGAGTGCGACGCTTTTTTCCCCGCAATCGACCACAGTATCTGGAAAGAGGTCTCACGTGATCCGCATCACTCTGAGACGCTGGGATTGAGTTATGCTTTTGTTATCTATCAGCGGCGCTAAATACACCTCAACTGAGTTAGTTAAGGGTGCGATTTAGTACTACGTCATTTAGTGCTGCAGATTTCTACCAAGCCGCTCGCATATCTGCGAAAATCCGGCTTTCTTTTTTTCAGGCCCAGACCTAGTGTCTGCATCAGGAGCTCGAATGAAATTCCGCTTTCCCATCGTGATCATCGATGAAGACTTCCGTTCCGAAAATACCTCTGGCCTGGGCATTCGTGCGTTGGCCGATGCGATAGAAAAAGAAGGTATGGAGGTCGTGGGCGTCACCAGCTATGGTGATCTGTCACAGTTCGCGCAACAGCAATCGCGTGCCTCAGCGTTCATTCTCTCCATTGATGATGAAGAATTCGGTGGTGGTTCAGTCAAAGAAACCGAAGATGCATTAAAAGCTCTGCGCGCCTTCGTTGAAGAAATTCGCTACAAGAATGCAGACATTCCACTCTATCTGTATGGCGAAACGCGCACCTCGCGTCATATTCCCAATGATATTTTGCGTGAACTACACGGCTTCATTCACATGTTTGAAGACACGCCTGAGTTTGTAGCTCGACACATCATTCGTGAAGCCAAATCTTATCTCGATGGATTAGCACCGCCATTTTTTCGCGCGCTGGTGCATTACGCGCAAGATGGTTCCTATTCGTGGCACTGCCCTGGCCACTCGGGCGGCGTCGCATTTTTAAAGTCACCGATTGGACAAATGTTTCACCAATTTTTTGGTGAAAATATGTTGCGCGCTGACGTGTGTAACGCGGTGGAAGAGTTAGGACAGTTGCTAGACCATACCGGTCCCGTTGCAGCTTCAGAGCGCAATGCAGCGCGTATTTTTAATGCAGACCACTGCTATTTCGTCACCAACGGAACGTCAACCTCTAACAAAATGGTTTGGCATTCCACCGTCGCACCCGGCGATATCGTAGTGGTTGATCGTAACTGCCATAAATCAGTACTGCACTCCATCATTATGTGCGGTGCGATTCCTGTATTTCTGATGCCAACGCGTAATCATCTGGGCATCATCGGGCCGATACCGATCGAAGAATTCAAGATGGAAAACATCATGAAGAAGATCGAGGCGAATCCTTTTGCGCGCGAAGCAAAAAACAAAAAACCACGCATCCTCACCATTACGCAATCCACTTACGATGGCGTGATCTACAACGTTGAAACCATCAAGAGCATGTTGGACGGTGAAATCGATACGCTGCATTTTGATGAAGCATGGCTGCCGCACGCTAGCTTTCATGATTTTTATAAAGACATGCATGCCATCGGTAAAGACAGGCCGCGCGCAAAAAAATCACTGATCTTCTCAACGCAATCAACGCACAAACTATTGGCTGGCTTATCGCAGGCATCGCAGATTTTGGTACAAGAATCCGAAACCGTGCAGCTCGATCGCGACAGCTTCAATGAAGCCTACTTGATGCATATCTCCACCTCGCCGCAGTACGCCATCATCGCCTCATGCGATATTGCTGCTGCGATGATGGAGCCGCCTGGCGGCACAGCATTGGTTGAGGAAAGTATTTTAGAAGCGCTCGATTTCCGTCGCGCGATGAAAAAGATCGATCAGGAATGGGGCCAAGATTGGTGGTTCCAAGTCTGGGGACCAGAAACGTTTGCAGAAGAAGGTATCGGTGAGCCATCGGACTGGATGATCAATGGCAAAGACCAGTGGCATGGGTTTGGAAAGATCGAATCCGGCTTCAATATGCTTGATCCTATCAAGGCCACCATCGTTACACCGGGTCTATCACTCGACGGTCATTTCGGCGAGACGGGCATCCCCGCTTCTATCGTCACTAAATACCTGGCTGAACATGGCGTGATTGTTGAAAAAGCGGGTCTGTATTCCTTCTTCATCATGTTCACCATTGGTATTACTAAGGGCCGCTGGAATACGCTACTAACAGCCTTACAGCAGTTCAAAGATGATTACGACAAGAATCAACCGATGTGGCGCATCCTGCCAGAATTCACCGCCGCTAATCCGCACTATGAGCGCACTGGCTTGCGTGATTTGTGTCAGAAGATTCACGACATGTATAAATCTTACGATGTAGCGCGTTTGACTACCGAGATGTATTTATCAGACATGCTGCCCGCGATGAAGCCTTCGGATGCCTTTGCCAAAATGGCCCACCGCGAAATAGAACGGGTGCCTATCGATGAACTAGAAGGCCGCGTGACAGCGATCTTACTAACCCCTTACCCACCCGGCATTCCCTTGTTGATTCCCGGCGAGCGGTTTAACAAAACCATTGTGGATTATTTGAAGTTCGCACGCGATTTCAATGAACATTTCCCTGGCTTTGAAACCGATGTTCATGGTTTAGTAAAAACTGTGGTGAACGGTGTGACAGGTTATTACGTCGATTGCGTGCCGCAGTAATTTGCCATGACTATAAAAAAACGGGCCTAGGCCCGTTTTTTATTTCTTAAACCTTTTTAGGTTTTAGGCAGCGTCACACCCTTTTGGCCCTGATACTTACCACCGCGGTCTTTGTAGGAGGTTTCACACACTTCATCACTCTCAAAGAAAAGCACCTGCGCACAGCCTTCACCTGCATAAATTTTGGCGGGTAGTGGCGTGGTATTAGAAAATTCTAAGGTAACGAAGCCTTCCCACTCAGGCTCGAACGGTGTCACGTTAACGATGATGCCACAGCGCGCATAGGTCGATTTACCCAAGCAAATAGTTAATACATTGCGCGGTATCCGAAAATATTCAATCGTGCGGGCTAAGGCGAATGAGTTCGGTGGAATAATGCAGACATCGCTCTTAATATCCACGAACGAATTTTCATCGAAATTTTTCGGATCAACGATCGTGCTGTTGATATTCGTAAAAATTTTGAATTCGTCGGCACAGCGTATGTCATAGCCGTACGAGGACGTGCCGTAGGAGACGATACGATGGCCATTTTGCTCACGCACCTGGCCAGGCTCAAAGGGTTCGATCATCCCGTGGGACTCCGCCATCCGGCGTATCCACTTATCAGATTTTATGGTCATGTCAGGTAGCTAAAAAAATAAATCTATCCAGATTTTACGCGAAACTGACGAAAACCCCTTTTACAATTTTTTCAACTCCTGAATCAGCAGCGTAGAAGCCTCGCTTTCTATTTTATTGAAAACAAATTGCAAACCCGATTTAGTCAATGAGTCACCTCGCGCTACACATTTGATGCAACTCTCAAATTCGGTTAGGAAAAGCTTTCTTGCCTGTTCCGTGATGTTAATTGACGTAGTCTGGTATAGGACGCCGAATTGGTCTCCGGACACTTTAGATAAATCAAAATTATCATCATTAGAATCAATGTAGATTCGCTTTAATTCCTCGGCTGCATGAACCGTAGGATTATCTCTAAAGTATTTAAGGTCTACCAAAAAGTGTAGATTTTCACTCTGTCCTCTCAATATCAATTTTTCCCGAGAACTTGCTATGTAAGCCTGCTTGGTTGGGTCTGATAATAGCTCCCTTGTCACCTCGTAAGACTGCGTTGCTTTTTGAGCGAGCTTAACGTTGGAGTCTTGTGCGGATTTCACCTGCCGAGGTGCAATCTCAGATAAGCCAGAGTTCTTGATCGACCCTGTTGCGACTGCATGAGTATTGGGTGTCATGACAGGCCCGATACGAGCAGCCAAACCCTGATGTGCCGCCTGCATTTTTGGCGAGATTGACATCGCTTGCCGTCGCAGAGGAGTCACATCCGGTGAGCCACGCTGAAACACCACACTAGTCTCGCCAGAACCAGCGCTGCGTTTAGGCAGCCTTAGCTCCAGCTCTTGATGACCTACCCCGACACCACGACCCCGACCTATCTGATTAGTACCCATGCAACGTACCTGATGAGAGTTTGCCTATTCAGATACGTAATAATTGGTGACGCTAAGTTCTGCACTAGTGCAGCGCGCATGCATTACATTAAAACTTAGTTAGCGCTGCATGGATTCCCACACCTTCTGCAGTCGTTTCACCGACACAGGCATCGGTGTCTTCAGCTCTTGCGCAAACAGCGAGACCCGAAGTTCTTCCAGCATCCAGCGGAATTCCTGCATTTTTGGGTCGCCATGAGCGCCGCTCTTCAATGCGCGCTGCCATGGCATAGCGGCTTGCTGCCATTCGCTCATTAACCGCACATCGCGTGTGGGATCAGTCCTCAACTTATCCAGCCTGACCTGCACGGCTTTCAGGTAACGTGGAAAATGAGCAAGTTGTCCATGCTCTGTCTCCACCACAAAACGTTTGTGTATCAATAACTGTAATTGCGCTTGCATGTCGGCCTGCGCCGCCGCATGCGATTTCAGTGCTTGCAGTTTTTTGGGGAGGGTATGGTATTCACCTAAAATCTGCCCAATCAAACGTGCTATCTCATTCACTAATAAATTCAGCCGCGCCTTACCTTCATCGCGGCGCTGATTAAATTCATTGGCATTGGTCGGTAGTGGCAATTGCAAGCACGCACGCGTCAAGCCTGCTTGTATGATTTGATCGCGCAACTCTTCTTGTGAACCCAACGCCATAAACTGCATCCCCATTTGCTGCAATCCGGCGACATTTTTTTCCAGATACTTCAGCTGCTCTTTTAATTGCAGCGAAAACAAGCGCTGCAGACCATTCTTATGGACGGTGGCGGCTTCATTCGGGTCATCAAATACCTCAAGATCACAATGCGTTACTCGATCGACTAAGGCCGGGAATCCAATCAGGGTTTGTTTACCTTGTTGAATCTCGAGTAATTCTGGCAAGGCATCAAACGACCAGGTCGTTAACTGTTGAAAATTAGCTGGGCCAGCGGCGCTACGACTTTGCGTAGGCTTGCTACTAACGGCTACATTCGAACCAATAGCATTATCAATGGGTACCGATTGCTCAGCGATTTTCTGAAACTGCTCGCGCGCCTGCGTGCCCAACTCCGCTTGCAATGCCGAGAGATTACGCCCCATATCCAATTGCCTACCGTGCTCATCGATAATTTTAAAATTCATGAAATGATGAGCTGGTAGTGTTTCAAGCTTAAAGTCGGAGGTTTTAATCACAACGGTGGTCTGGCTACGCACGTCGGCAATGACAGCATCCAACAAACTGCCCTGCCCGAATTTTTTTGCCTCATGCACGCGATCACAGAATCCAGCGGCATAGTCGGGCAAAGGCACACAATGACGGCGTAATTTTTGCGGTAACGATTTCAGCAGCAAATGTGTTTTTTCTTTGAGCATGCCGGGCACTAACCATTCGCAGCGCGCTAAAGGCACTTGATTGAGTGAGTATAAAGGAACCGTCAACGTCACACCATCGCGCACAGCGCCCGGCTCGAAGTGATAGGTGAGCGACATTTCTATGCCGGCTGTTCGCATCACTTTAGGAAATAAATCGGTGGTGACACCTGCAGCCTCATGTCGCATTAAATCATCGCGACTAAGATAGAGTAATTTAGGATCATCTTTACTTGCCTTACGCAACCACTGCTCAAAATCGACTGTGTTATGTATAGACTCGGGTATCAACTTATCGTAGAAGGCGGCAATTAATTCTTCATCGACCAGCACATCTAAGCGCCGTGATTTATGCTCAAGATTTTCTATCTCACGAATTAATTTTTGGTTGTGCGTGAAAAAAGGTGCACGAGTTTCAAAATCGCCCTGCACCAAAGCACTACGAATAAAGATTTCACGTGCTTCGGCCGGTTGAATTTTTCCGTAATCTGTTCGACGCTGACTGTAAACCACCAAGCCATACAAGGTTGCGCGCTCATACGCAGATACTTGCCCACTCTTTTTTTCCCAGCGTGGATCACCCCAGGATTTTTTTAATAAATGTCCACCTACTCGCTCCAGCCATTCGGGCTGAACGTTGGCGATGGTTCGCGCAAACAAGCGAGAGGTTTCAACTAACTCCCCAGCCACCACCCACCGGCCTGCTTTTTTTGATAAAGACGAACCGGGCCATAAGTGAAAACGGATACCACGCGCGCCCAGATACAAAGGTTCATCATCCGACTTATAACCCACGTTACCTAGCAGACCCGTCAACAACGCTAAATGCAGTTGCTCGTAGGTCGCTGCAGCTTCGTTCATGCGCCAGCCTTGCTCTCGAACCAGCGTAAATAATTGCGAATGCACATCGCGCCACTCACGTAAGCGCATTTGCGATAAAAAATTCTCGCGACATTGTTCTTGTAACTGACGATTCGATTTTTTCTGATCTATCGCTTCCTCAAACCATTTCCAAATTTTCAGGTAGCTGAGAAATTCAGATTTTTCATCGGCGAATTTTTTGTGTGCGTTATCCGCAGCAGCTTGCGCCTCTGCTGGCCGGTCGCGTGGATCTTGCACGGATAGTGCAGCAGCTACTATCAACATCTCGGATAAACAATCATGATCCCGACCGGCGAGCATCATTCGTCCTACGCGTGGATCAAGCGGCAGCTTAGCCAGTAGCCTACCTAAGGTTGTGAGTTCGCGCGCATCATCCACCGCACCTAGCTCTTGCAACAGCTGATAGCCATCGGCAATCGCTCGGCCTAAAGGCGGCTCGATAAATGGAAATTGCTCGACATCGCCTAACTTCAGCGATTTCATTTTTAATATAACGGCAGCTAACGACGAACGCAGAATTTCTGGATCAGTAAATTTCGGTCGCTGCAAATAATCGTGTTCATCATATAAACGGATGCACACACCTGCTGCAACACGTCCACAACGACCTGCACGTTGATTCGCCGCTGATTGAGCGATCGCTTCAATCTGTAATTGCTCAACTTTATTGCGGTAGCTATAGCGTTTAACTCGTGCGGTTCCTGCATCAACCACAAAGCGTATGCCAGGCACTGTTAATGAGGTTTCAGCGACATTCGTAGCGAGTACCAAACGACGTGCATTACTTGTTTTGAATACCCGCTCTTGCTCTTGCGCCGAGAGACGTGCAAACAAAGGCAAGATCTCTACATGCGGTGGATGATGCTTGCGCAACGCTTCGGCGGCATCGCGAATTTCACGTTCACCGGGAAGAAATATCAAAATGTCGCCGGGACCGTTCAATGCCAACTCATCGACTGCATCAACTATCGCATCCATTAGATCGCGCTGTTGTTTGCCGCGCGCTGCGCTGGTAGTGGGTGCAGCTGATTGTTTGGTCGCGCCTGTTGTTCCTTCATTCGCATTTTTTTGCGTCAGCTCAGATTCGACCGGGCGATAGCGTATCTCAACCGGATACAAACGGCCTGAGACTTCAATCACGGGAGCGGGACGACCCTGGATTTCAAAATGACGTGAAAATCTATCGGCATCGATGGTGGCCGACGTGATGATCACTTTCAAATCAGGCCGCTTGGGTAGTAACTGCTTGAGATACCCTAATAGAAAATCGATGTTCAAACTGCGCTCGTGGGCCTCATCGATAATCAGCGTGTCGTAGTTGCGCAGCAAAGGATCGCTTTGTGTTTCAGCCAGCAAAATGCCATCGGTCATTAGCTTGACCCACGCCCCATCAGATAGCACATCATTAAAACGAATCTTATAGCCCACATGCATGCCCGGTGCTGAGCCCAGCTCCTGCGCAATACGTTTGGCCGTCGCCGTCGCTGCTATTCGGCGTGGCTGGGTATGCCCAATCAAGCCGCGCTCACCCCGCCCTAGCGATAAGCAGATTTTTGGTAGCTGGGTCGTTTTGCCGGAACCGGTTTCGCCACTCACGATAATGACTTGATTCGCCTGTAGCGCAGCCGCGATCTCCTCACGACGAGCAGAGACAGGCAGCTCTTCAGGAAAGCTGACGGGCGGCAGCGGGTGGCGAGGCGGCGGTAAGCGAGTGGCGGCGGCAGATGCAGGCCGCACTTTTTTCGGGGTTTCAGAGGCGGACATGTCAGAGCGAATTATAATGCGACCCATGGACAATCCGATTCAGTTCGTCAGCTGGCTGCGCTCTGTCGCACCCTACATTCACGCCTTCCGCGGCAAAACCTTCGTGGTGGCGTTTCCGGGCGAGCTCGTCATGGCGGGTGCACTACCCGTACTAGCTCATGATCTCTCGCTACTACATGCACTAGGTATAAGAGTGGTACTGGTACACGGCTCCCGGCCGCAGGTGGAAGAACAACTCGCGTTGCGTAAGGTTGAGTCGCGCTTTCATAATGGGTTACGGATTACGGATGAAGTCGCGCTGGAATGCGCCAAAGAAGCCGCCGGCGAATTACGACTCGATATCGAAGCTGCATTTAGTCAGGGATTGCCGAATACACCGATGGCAAATGCGGCTATTCGCGTTATCTCGGGTAATTTTGTGATTGCACGGCCCGTCGGCATCATTGATGGCGTTGACCACGAACTGACTGGCCTAGCTCGCAAAATTGCCTATGAAGCCATTCATCCGATACTTAATGCGGGTGGATTGGTGCTGCTCTCGCCACTGGGTTTTTCACCCACGGGTGAAGTTTTCAATCTCGCTATGGAAGATGTCGCGGTAGCGGCTGCGACAGCACTACGCGCTGACAAATTAATTTTTATTACCGAGATACCGGTGATTACGGATGCGGCTGGCACAGAAATCCACGAAGTATCAACGCATCAGGCTAGTGCAGTGTTGGAATCAGGTTCGCTTAATGCTGATGCTGCTTATTATTTTGAAGCCGCAACTCGCGCCGCGAATTTGGGCGTACCCCGAGCTCACCTTGTTCCTTACACCGTGGATGGCTCTGTACTGTTAGAAGTCTTTACGCACGACGGCGTGGGGACGATGATCTCTTCAGAAAATCTGGAGAGTCTGCGCGAGGCGACGATTGAAGATGTGGCGAGTATTTTGCATCTGATTGAGCCTCTCGAAGCAGACGGAACCTTGGTTAAGCGCGGTCGTGAGTTGATAGAACGTGAAGTCGATTATTTTTCAGTGATAGAACACGATGGCGTGATTTTTGGCTGTGCTGCCCTGTATCCTTTTCCTATTGAAAAAATGGCTGAAATGGCTTGCCTGACGGTGAGCCCCGATTCTCAGGCACAAGGCGATGGCGAGCGTTTATTAAAGCATTTACAAACGCGCGCGCGCGCCGCTGGTTTTAAAAAATTATTTGTACTGACGACGCGTGCCGCGCACTGGTTTTTAAAGCGTGGTTTTGTCATGGCCAGCATTGATGATCTGCCTAAAGATAGACAAAATATGTATAACTGGCAGCGCAAATCGATGGTACTGATTAAGAAGTTATAGAAACTATCGAATCAAAAAGATTCGCTAATAAATTTATTGCTCGGAGATTTCAATGACACGCATGGTTCACTGCATCAAACTAGAAAAAGAAGCTGAAGGTCTGGATTTCCCCCCTTATCCCGGCGAGATGGGTAAAAAAATCTGGGAGAGCGTTTCCAAAGAAGCCTGGGCGGCCTGGTTAAAACACCAGACCATGCTGGTGAATGAAAATCGCTTGAATCTCGCCGATGCACGCGCGCGCAAATACCTAGCGACGCAAATGGATAAACACTTTTTTGGCGATGGTGCCGACGAGGCGCAAGGGTATGTGCCGCCGGCTGAGTAATCAGTTCGCGACTGATTCGATTAAGGCCGGAGAGCTAAGAAACAAAAAAGCCCAGCTTTATGCTGGGCTTTTTTAGTTCTCAACTTACTCAATTAGGCATCTGCAAGTTCAGTACGCCGATGAACCCTACGCTCTATCTCAGCTCGTGTAGGTAAAGTCTTCAGATCATAGTCAGCTTGAAGCGCCATCCACGAAGCAGCATCACCGCCAAAATAATGTGCAAGTCGCTCAGCGGT
>CANGJE010000027.1 GCA_947454305.1 Oxalobacteraceae bacterium | reverse complement strand
TCCAGAAACGTATCTACGGCATGTATTAACCGTGATCGCCGACCATCCGGTCAATCGAGTAGCAGAACTCTTGCCGTGGAATTTACAGCTCGACGCTAACTAGCAAAAGGCTTCGATTAAGTCACGACGGTGTTTACCGGACGGTTACTTAGAAAGTAAGTTTAATTTAATTGATTGTGGTTTTTGCGCGAAATATTTGTCATAACCCTTTAAAAAATAAGGTAAATATTGGGGCAGGAATAAACTATGTCTAAAATATAATTATCTAATCGGCAGCATGAATGCATTTAAATTAATGTAAGTATTGGGGGACGCGTGAGCCTGGAGAGAACTGCAAAAGCACTAAACACCAGCCTGAGAGGATTAAAAAAACCTGCTCAAGAGATGAGTGCACAAGAGATAGGGATGCTATTGCTAATGGCTTCGAAATCTCTATCGGAGTACATCAACTTCTCCAATTCGCTGGTAGACATCAATACTGATGCTTACATAGAGAGTCGCGATGTACTTACTATTACAGAGATATTCAATGAATTGATTCTGTATTTATCCAAGGCGCGAACCTATGCGCCCTTAGCAGAATTATCGATGGTTGAGACCAGAGTATTAAATGAGTTTCGTGAATTGCTGGCCTCTATCAAGCAGGATATCGACCAGGAATAATCACTCAATAATGCCAGTTGGTTTTTTCGTAGCGAACGAATCGACCATCGCTCCATAAGCCTTCAAGCGGCACGCGGTCTAACGCAAAGCTCAGGATGCCGTGACCATGATAGCGACCATTGAAAAATTCACCCGAGTATTTTTCGCCATCGGGATAATTTAGGATTCCGCGACCTTTAATCTGGTCTTGAAAAAAATCACCTGAATATTCGCGACCATCTGCGAAGGTATAAGTACCCTGGCCGTGGAAGTAGTTATCTTCAAAATTGCCTTCATATTTACTGCCGCTAGCAAAATAATAGGTGCCGCTACCATGACGTACGCCATCTTTGAATTCACCTTCGTAACGATCGCCATTCCGGTATGACCAGATACCCTTACCTGTAATTTTGTCTTTGACATACTCACCGACGTATTTTTCGCCGGTGGCAAAGTGATACTCTCCCTGCCCGTCTTTGCGACTTTCCGCAAACTCACCTACATAGACGTCACCGTTACGATATTTCTGCGTTCCATGACCGCTGATTTTTCCATTGATGAATTCACCATCATAGCTGTCGCCATTCACAAAACTCAGCTTGCCCTGGCCATTTTTAACATCATTGGAAAACTGTCCCTCATACTTACTACCACTTGGAAAGTCATAAACGCCCACGCCATCCTTGAGTCCATTTCTTACGTCACCCGTATAGTTTTCTGGTGGCGGAGGCGGTGGCGGAATGACGACCGCTTCCACAACAGGTGCAGCTGGAGGTGGCGGTGGAGGCGGCGGCTGCAAAATCGAACAAGCGCTCATTAAAACGCTGCTACCGATAAGAATTAATGTATGCGTTGCTTTCATAATCTGTCCTCACCCGCCATATCAATGATATTAACGAGCTGATAATAATTTCAATGACATGATGATAAACAGAATAGGTGATGAACTTTAGTTTTTCAGGTGTAAATTTCCAATTAAATAAACTTTTCTATATTACCCACCACTATCCATGGTCGCGATAATCAGATCTGCTTTTCAATACGGCGATGCGCTAACAAATAGAGCATAGGCAGTACAAGTAAGGTGAGTAAGGTGGATGACAATATGCCCCCTATCACTACCGTCGCCAAGGGTCGCTGCACTTCCGCTCCTGTCCCCGTGGCGATCGCCATTGGTAAAAACCCTATCGATGCTACCAAGGCAGTCACCAGTACTGGCCGCAAGCGCGTCATAGTGCCTTCTCTTACTGCATCAATTAAGGCATGACCTTGCTCTTGTAAATTGCGTATGAATGAAATCAATACCAAACCATTCAACACTGCCACACCTGAGAGCGCAATAAACCCGACGGATGCTGAAATAGAGAGTGGTATGCCACGCAACCACAAAGCGAGCACGCCACCAGTCAATGCAAACGGTATCCCAGTAAATACTAGCAAGCCATCTTTCACATTCCCAAACATGGCATACAGTAGTAAGAAAACTAAAAATAACGCGGCGGGCACTACCAGTTTTAAACGCTCAGTGGCAGATTGCAAATTCTCAAAGGTACCGCCCCACGTCGTCCAGTACCCGGTCGGCAGAGGCACTTTAGATAGCGCCTGCTCTGCATCCACCACAAAGGACCCGACATCACGATTACGCACATTGGTTGTAACTACTACACGGCGCTTACCATTTTCACGGCTAATTTGATTCGGACCCGGTGCCAGCTCTAAAGTGGCGACCTCTGCGAGTTGAATAAAGCGACGACGATTATGCGCATCCGGTACCGGCATCGCAATCGGTAATCGCTTCATCGCTTCGAGGTCGGTACGTAAGCTTTCGGGTAGTCGAACGACAATATCAAAGCGTCGATCTCCTTCAAACAACGTACCCGCGGTCGTTCCACCGATCGCACTAGCCACTACATCCTGCACATCAATCATGTTTAAGCCGTAGCGCGCAGCCTTCTGCCTATCAATACGCACAGTTAGCACAGGTAAGCCGGTGGTCTGCTCAACTTTCACTTCGGATGAACCCGGTACACGTTGCAAGACAGCAGCCGTCTCGTCAGCGAGTCTGTGCAAGGTATCTAAATCATCCCCAAAAATTTTTACTGCCACGTCACTGCGCACTCCAGAAATCAATTCATTAAATCGTAACTGAATGGGCTGTGAAAAATCGTAATTATTTCCTGGAATTTTCCAAACGGTTTGGCTAATTTCAGCACGCAATTTGTCACGAGATTTAGAGGGATCCGGCCATTCATCAATCGGCTTCAGCATGATGTAGCCATCCGATAAACTTGGCGGCATGGGATCAGTCGCGATTTCGGCAGTACCAATCCGCGTAAACACTCTATCTATCTCAGGAAATTTTTTCTTAAGCGTACTCTCAATATGCTGCTGCATTTCAACGGCTTGCGATAAGCTCACACCCGGGGCACGTATCGTTTGAAAAGCGAGATCACCTTCATTTAAATTAGGTACAAATTCGCTACCCATACGCAGCATGAGTAAGCCACTCAAAATAATCACCACAGTCGCCACACTGAGCACAACCGGTTTGATTGACATGACGTAGTCGTATATGGGGTTGTACCAACGACGCGCCACTACCATAAAGATATTTTCTTTTTCTTGGACGCGACCAGTGACAAACGTTGCTACTGCAGCAGGAACAAAGGTCACAGAAAGAACGATCGCTGCTAACAAAGCAGCCACCACGGTAAATGCCATGGGGTGAAACATTTTTCCTTCCACACCACTCAAGGCGAAGATAGGCAGATACACCACCATGATGATGACTTGTCCAAACAAGAGCGGGCGACGTGATTCCTTCGATGCTTCAAACACTTCAGCAAAGCGTTCTTCTTGACTCAGCGTGCGTCCTAGAGTTACCTGAGAGTGAGCGAGTCGGCGTATACAGTTTTCAACGATAACAACTGCACCATCGATGATAATGCCGAAATCAAGCGCGCCCAAACTCATTAAATTTGCGCTGACCTGATACTGAACCATGCCAGTAAAAGTAAACAGCATCGATAAAGGAATCACAGCAGCCGTGATAATGGCAGCGCGCAAATTCCCCAAAAAACCAAACAACACAACAATCACCAAGATCGCGCCTTCGAGCAAATTGTTGCGAACAGTGCGTATCGCCTTCTCTACTAAATTGGTTCGGTCATATACCGTAATAATACGAACGCCTTCAGGAAGATTGCGATTAATCTCAGCCATCTTACGATCTACCGCCTCGGATACGACTCCGCTGTTTTGCCCCATCAGCATGAATACCGTGCCGAGCACGACTTCTTTTCCATCCGCCGTCGCGGCACCGGTTCGCAATTCCTGACCAATACCTACTTCAGCGACATCGCGTACACGTACGGGCACACCGGCTGAATTTTTGATAATAACGTCGCGTATATCGTCTACATTACGAAGCTGTCCGGGCGCACGTACTAAATACTGCTCGCCACGTTTTTCTATGTAGCCTGCACCTCGATTGTGATTATTGCTATCGATCGCACTCACCAAATCAGCTAGTGATACACCGAGTGAGGCTAAACGCTCAGGGTCAGGCGCGATTTGGTATTCCTTGACGTAGCCACCAATAGAATTAATTTCAGTCACACCAGGTACGTTGCGCAATTGCGGCTTAATCACCCAATCTTGAATTTCGCGCAAATCTGTATCGGTATACGTTGTTCCATCCGGCTTGCGTGCATCTGCGCTGGCCTCGACCGTCCATAAATAAATTTCTCCCAGACCTGTCGCAATCGGTCCCATTTCAGGGGTTAATCCGGCAGGGATTTTGTCGCGCGCCTGAGTAATGCGCTCATTGACTAGTTGGCGCGCAAAAAATATATCGGTGTCTTCTTTGAAGATAACAGTAACTTGCGAGAGGCCATAACGCGATAAAGAACGCGTCTGTTGCAAGTTAGGCAGACCGGCCATCACGGTCTCTAGAGGATAAGTCACTCGCTGCTCTGCTTCTAGCGGTGAATAACCCGGAGCCATGGTATTGATCTGTACCTGCACATTGGTGATGTCAGGTACGGCATCAATCGGCAGACGTTGATAGCTATAGATGCCGGCGATCGCGACGCCCACCGCCAGCAGCAAGACCAGCATGCGCTGCGCGATAGAAAAACGAATCAATGATTCAAACATAATTTACGCAGCCCCGCTTAATAACCATCTTCAATTGTTAGCTTAGACAACTCTGATTTAAGAATATAACTACCCTTAGCGGCGTAGCGAGCACCAGCAGCGAGTCCCTCCAGCACTTCGACATGCTTGCCATCATTCAGACCCAGTTTTACTGGATGGGCTTTAAAACCGTTATCTGTGCGCACAAAAACAACTTGCTGCGTTCCTAATGTTTGCAGGGCGTCGGTTTCAATCGCAATCGGCACCTGAACTTCGGCGGCTTTCACTTCCACGCTCACAAATAAACCGGGACGCCATGCGCCTTGCGGGTTGGCGAGCACAATGCGCGCCTTTGCCATACGCGTTAGCTCACCAACTAAGGCACCAATAAACGCAACCGAACCCGTTGTGTGAGCATCAAAAGCAGTAGCACGCAAAGTCACTTTGGCACCCATGCGTACATGCGGCAGATCTTTTGCAGGTATATGTACTTCAGCCCAGACGGTTGATAGATCAGAGATAATAAAGATAGGTGTGTCTTCTTTCACTGCTTCGCCCACACTCAAATTGCGCTCAACCACCAAGCCATCATACGGTGCTCGTAATTCAAAGCGATTAAGACTGCCTGAATTCGCATTGCCACTCAAGATCACGCCAACTGCAGATAATTTTTGCTGCGCGTTGTCAACAGCAATCTCTGCTTCACGCAAACTTTGTAAGGCTTGCAGATAATCCTGCTCAGCCGTGATTTTTTGTTCCCAAAGCGTTTTTTCACGCTGATAAATCGTATTCGCAAGACTCAAACGTTTTTGCGCAGTTTGTAATGCGCTGCGTTGCTCAGAAATCGTTTGGCTAGAAAACACGGCGAGTGTTTGACCTTTTTTTACGATTTGTCCCGTACTCACTAACACTGCTTCAGCCACACCCGACACACGCGGCACCACATGTACCGTTCGATCGTCGTTGATTTGTATTTCACCTGGAAATTGCAATATCGTTGAAATGGGTAACGGACCTGCACTGGCAACGTGTATGTCGCTAGCTTTGATCTGCGCTTCATCCATCATCACTTTGTTAGTTTCTTTCGGCGCTGCAGCGGCTGCTGCGGCAGTAGGACGTGGACCATCATCGTCGAAGGGATTCGCATCGACTTGTTTACGAGTAGTGAGTATCAGAAATGCCAGCGCAGCGCCGACAATTAACACCGCAATAATCACCAACCATTGTTTGCGACTGATGCCACTCTCTAATTTATTAAATTGATTATTCATGCTTATTCTTTCGCTGATGATGTTGCCGCGATGCCCTCGACTCCTCCGAGCAAACTTTCGAGATCCGTAATGGCGGTATACAAGGCCGAGAGTGCTGTAAGGTACTGCGACTTCGCACTAAAGTAGGTGCGTTGAGCATCTAGCACTTCCAGAAAACTAAATTTTCCATTTTCAAAACCTATTGTTGCCGCTTCATAGGCCCACTTAGCACCCGGCAGCAAACTTTTTTGTAGCAATTCTGTCTCTTCACGACGTGCGCTGATACGCTCTAGAATTTGCAACGCATCGCTATACAGCGTGAGTTTTGTCGCAGCTAATTCATCTCGCGCTTTATCTTCTCGCTTCAAAGCTTCGAGTAAATTGCCTTGATTACGATTAAACACAGGCAATGGTATCGATACCCCGACCATGACTTGATCACGCGTGACATCTTCGCGCCGCTTCATTCCTAAAGTAAAGGTAATGTCTGGCACTGTTTTAGTTTGTTCAACCGTAACTAATGATTTGCGTCTTTCTACTTCCTGCTGGGCGCGCTCGAGTACAGGTGAGATGGTCAGTCGGCTTTGTACCGTAGCTCGGGTAGGCAGATCAGGCATGCGATCTATCTCACCAACGACTTCGGTAAAACGTGGTGATGGGTTGCCCCAAAAACTACTTAGGCGTCGACGTACATTCCGCAATTCGCTCTCTGCTTGAGTGAGTGAGAGTCGAACACCTGCTTCAGCCACACGCGCCTTAATTTCCTCCACGGGTGAGATCTTCCCAGCAGTCACGCGCTTGCCGGCAATGTCTGATGCTCGCATCGCCAACACTAAGGTATCGCGCGCTAATGCTGTCTGCTCTTGTGCAGCTACCACTTCGAAAAATGCAGCCATGGTTGACGCACGTATCTGTAACTGGCGTGCTGTTAATTCGGATACTGCAGCATTTTTGTTGCGAGTAGCGGCTTCCACACGTGCGCCACGTTTGCCGCCCATTTCAATCGGCACATCTAACTGCGCTGTACTCGTGCGTGAAACGCTACGCGTATCTTCTGCGAGATAAACGAATTCAGGATTCGGTCGTAATGAGCCCTGCAAAATTTGTGCGTCAGCCGCTTCGATTTCACGTCGCGCAGTAGTTAAATTAGGATTACGTTCCAATGCCAACCGTATCGCCGCTTCCAGTGTTAATGCCTGGGCGGGCTCGGCCAACGCAGCAGTTTCGGATTGATTGACTAAAGCATCAAGTACTAAAGGCTCTGAGGTTTGGGCCGTTGCTGCTAAGGAGGCACTCAAAAGCAAATACAAAACCGAATGGCGCATGCGGTGCTGACGTGTTGGTGAACTACTTTTAATGACTTGATGAAAGGACATCCGACTCTCCAATCGCTGATTTTCGACAGTCAGCTCGGCAAGATGCCGCGTACTCGTTTAGTGAACTGAACTGAATGAACGTAAGGCGGTCACGAAGAATAGCCTTTGCGCTTGAACAATCCAGCCAACTCCGACAAGGGCTGACCAGATAAGAAAGTGATTACGACCAATTAGGTCGTTCAGGGAGATCGTTGGGCGCTGAGGGAGGATGCAAGGTCAACGCATAACTCAAATCTAGCGTCGCTTGAATTGTTATCGCCGGATTCGAATCAGGTAGGAGCGCCACAATGCAGGCAGCATGACAAAAGCTGCAATCGAGATCAACACTAGCGCTAAACAGATTTTGCTGATCATCTTGCTCAACTGCTTTGATGAATGATTTGTGATGATGTTGGTGCTCGTGATGACCAAAATGACGAGCACCCATGCCCTGCTCGTGCTGACAATAACTCGTCACTGCGGCCCAGGAGGTCTGGAACCCAATGAGTGATATCAGCAAAAAGGCAATCAGTTGGCGCATGACGTAAGTGTAGCAGGTCAGCTGGCGCGCAGCCGCTGGCGCACTTCAGCCGGAGTCGCCAGTGATTTACCCATGGACTCTATCTTGCGCCGTGCCGCACGAACCTGATCAACGTTACTAATCGCATGACCAAAAGGTGCATCTTCCAAACCAACACGTACATGACCGCCATGTTCAACGGCAGGCTCAATCAATGTATCGATTTCAACGCCTAAGCCAGCCACCATCCACGGAGCACTAGGGCATTCCAGCTCAAGCAATTCTAAGTACGCTTGCATAGCCCAAGGCTTGGGAGGAAAGCCAAAAGTAAACTGGCTGGTAAACATCAACCGAAAAATGGGTATCGGTGCGCCGGGATACGCACGATGAAGTGCAGCCCCCAAACGCATGAAGCCCGGCTCATAAATCGCATACGACGGCGTAATACCAAAGGTCTGAGCTAACTCGAGCCCATAGCGAACATGGCTCTCAGGATTCGAATATAAGAAACCTTCTTTGCCCTGAGGTAGTTCGTCATAGTTAGCGATGTGCGTAGATCCTGGATCAACCACCGACCACTCAACCAAACCAGATCGCACTAATTTTTCAACGGCAGAAAATCGCTGCAAAGCGGTCATTGGACTTAACGCATCTTGATCACCCAAAAACGGCAAAGTGCCGTAGCAAATAACATCCGATTGCGAGCGAATACGCTCAATGATAGGTGCATAAATATCGTAATCATCCCGTTGACGACCAGTGATGGGGTCATAGGCGTGCAAGTGAATGATGGACGCACCCTCAGCGGCACAGGCCAATGCCTCATTGACAATTTCGTCGGCCGTCACAGGGATGCCTGGTTGGCGCTGACGAGACCACGGGCCATTCAAGGCCACTTCTAACCAAACGGGTTCGCTGGAAGACATGCGCATTTCCTTATATTTTTATTGTTCTAAGAATGACAGGCTAATAAATTCGATGGCTTGTATGCCGTATGGCCCTAAAGCTTGGTGCTATAGCCGCCGATTATACCGAGTCGATATCTAATAAAACCTGCTCAAACCCAAAGAGGTCCTTGAATGCGTGTCTTGATTGCCCTACTGCTTCTGTGCGCCCTGCACCCTGCTCGTGCGGATGTGCGCAGCATGTGCGTATCGATTTCCAACAACACGGAAGCCTTCGTGGATGAACGCAGGAAAGGCTATACCAAAAATCAAATGAAAGACAATGCGCGGCAAATTGCCAATCAGCGCCAGCTAGATAAAACCGTACTGGAATCCTGGTATGCAGAAATTGATTGGATCTTCAAAAATCCCAATCTTCGCTTCGGTTCGGTTAAATCAAAAGATAAACGCTACGAAGAATGTATGAAGCAGTATGAAGGTCAGTAATTAAGCGCTAGCACAGCCAAGCCATACTCCATCAGCGAGGTGGGCGTGAGGGCTTAAATCCACAAAGATATGTAAACAACTTTTCAGTCGGACTGCCGGGCAAGGGATACACCGGCTCGCCCGGATAGGGATCGTTAAACAAAACCTTACCCTGAAAATATCGTTTTTGATAACGAATGCGCGAAAGTGCCCGCACTCGTATCTTTTTACAATCCGCCTCCCACACCACTTTATTGGATGTACGAGTTTCTTGACTGCGTCCGTTGAGCATCGTGGTTACTCGCGGTTTGTCGCCCTTCGTTTTGGTAGCCGGATCGACATAGTAGGAATCTCCAGGTAGCGTGACTATCAATAGCTTCCACTCGGCATATACCGGGGCCACTATCGTAATCAGTAACAATAAGAGGATTTTTTTCATCGTTCAGAGGCAAAGAGACTAAACGATTAATCGGCAGCCGTATGGAATTTTAAAGAAAGTAGCTTAGAATTAGTACGCAGTTAACCGTTAGCCAGTCTAACGCTACCTTTTCCAGGGGATGGTATGGACAAGATCAATTCATACGCCACTATGTATTCGTACTCGCCCGACGGCCAACGCGTCGCTAACCGCAGCATCGGCCCGCAGAATATGAACCGCAGCACAGGGTCGGTGGCAGATAAGCCCAAAGAAGTGGCTCCCCCGCCGCTACCCGAGAATCAAACGAAACAAGCCTCGGATACCTCGCAGCAAAAATCTATAGAAAAAGTATCCGTCGCTTCTACCCGAGTAGTGTTGTACGCACCGGCGACCAATCTAAAAAACAAGCAAATCGATTCCGGTTTTAACAACCTCGGTGGCACCATCAATTACAAAGCATAATTCAGCCTATTGACGCCGAATTACGCCGAATGACTTAAAGCAGACTACCTTACTTCGATTTCTATCGTCTTGCGAAACTTAGCTCCATACGAGCGATGCGCTCCATCGGCAAATTGCATAGTTAATTTATGCTTACCGGGTGCGAGCGTGATTTCAGTTTCGGTCTGCCCTTTACCGAAATGCCGATGTTTATCATCCATGGGTATCGCTACATTTTCTTCAATGTCAGCTGTGTCGATCAAGAGATGATGATGGCCAGTCCCTGGCGTGACTTCACCCGCTGGAGCGACGGACATACCATCGACCGCAAACTTCACCTTGAAAGTGGCGGTTACAGTGGCACCATTTTTAGGCTCAACAAAATCCACTGACTGCGCAAACGCAGCGCCAGCAAAGCACGTAGCCACTACAAACAAGCTTAGTTTACGAAGATTCATGCTCACTCCTGATTAATGGTGAATAGCGGGTTGTGAATGAAACGACATCGCTCAAAATAAGCCAATGATCTTGCCATTATCATCGACATCAATCTTTTCTGCGCTCGGTACTTTAGGCAAGCCAGGCATCGTCATAATATCTCCACAGATCATCACAATAAATTGCGCACCCGCTGCAAGTTTGACTTCGCGCACATTCACAACGTGACCACTTGGTGCACCACGCAAAGTAGCATCGGCACTAAACGATGACTGAGTCTTAGCAACACAAATAGGATAGCTGCCATAACCCGCCTCTTCCCATGTTTTGAGTTGCTGTTTCACTTTGGCCGAAGCACTGATATCAGCGGCACCATAAATTTTGGTCGCTACTTTTTTCATTTTTTCAAGCAATGAATCCGAGTCTTCATACACATAGGTCATACCACTCGGCTGTTCTGAAAGACGAACCACTTCATGCGCTAATGCTTCTGCACCAGCACCGCCTTTTGCCCAATGCTCTGCTAGCACCACGTTGACGCCGAGCGCCTTCATGCGGTCAGTGACTAATGTAATTTCAGCCTCGGTATCGAAGGTGAAACGATTGATAGAGACCACGCAAGGCAATCCATAATTTTTAGTCACATTTGAGACATGGCGCTCTAAATTGACCAAACCTTTTTCAAGCGCGACGAGATCTTCGCCATTCAGTTCTTTCACATCTTTACCGCCATGGTATTTCAATGCGCGAACGGTGGCGACCAATACACACGCTGATGGCTTAAGACCTGTCTTACGACATTTAATATCGATAAATTTCTCTGCACCTAAATCTGCACCAAAGCCTGCTTCAGTAACTACGTAATCACCCAACTTCAAGGCGCTTTGTGTAGCAATGACGGAGTTACAACCGTGAGCAATGTTCGCAAAGGGGCCGCCGTGCACAAACGCAGGATTATTCTCTAGGGTCTGAACAAGATTAGGTTTAAGTGCTTCTTTGAGCAACACGGTCATCGCACCGTGCGCATTCAGATCACGCGCATGCACAGCCTTCTGATCACGGGTATAGCCAATAACGATATCGCCTAAGCGTTTTTTCAAATCTTTCACTGACGTAGCTAAGCAAAAGATCGCCATCACTTCGGACGCCACCACAATATCAAATCCATCTTGGCGAACAAATCCATTCGCAGTACCACCAATACCTACGACGATATCGCGCAAGGCGCGGTCATTCATATCGACGACGCGCTTCCAAGTGATCCGACGCGGATCAATATCCAGCGCATTACCATGGTTGATATGGTTATCAATCATCGCTGCCAACAAATTGTTAGCTAACGCAATCGCCGAAAAATCACCCGTGAAATGCAGATTGATATCTTCCATGGGCACGATCTGAGCATAGCCCCCACCCGCTGCACCGCCTTTGACACCGAACACTGGGCCGAGCGATGGCTCGCGCAAACAAATCACGGTTTTTTTACCGATGCGATTCAGCGCGTCACCCAAACCTACCGTCGTGGTGGTTTTACCTTCACCTGCAGGGGTTGGACTAATCGCTGTCACTAGCACTAGCTTACCGTCGGGCTTCCCTTTGAGTGAGTCGACATAGTCGAGTGAAATCTTGGCCTTGTAATGACCGTAAGGCTCTAGATGATCATCTGCGATACCAAGATGCGAAGCCACCTCAGTAATACGCTTCATCGTCGCCTTTTGCGCGATCTCGATATCGCTTGCCATGTCGTCTCCAAAATTTATAGTGATATGAAACAGCCACTGGTGCTGTTGTGCCTTTTTGGCGGCTCAGACCGTATTTTAGCGATGTCTGAGCAATTCATACAAAAGAGTCCCACGATTCTATGTACAGACTACTGTTTATTTGGTAACGATTTCTTAGAGTAAGTCTAAGTTGTTCTATAGTCTAGGGAATTCCTGTTTCGAATTTGCCAAAGGCGTGACCCGATGCTAATTAATTGTGCGGTGTACCAAGAAGGTCAAAAACTAGCGGACATCCCCGTTCAAGATATCAGCAACTGGCTAACCAAGCCTGGTTGTTTGACCTGGGTGGCCTTGCGCGATGCATCGCTGGCAGAGCTGAAAGAAATGCAAGAAGAGTTTGGTCTGCACCCACTGGCGATTGAAGATGCGACACATGGGCATCAGCGTCCAAAAATTGAAGAGTATGGCGATATTGTTTTCGTTGTGATGCATTTATTAGAGATGCATCAGGATGAAATACTGGTGGGTGAAGTGGCGATTTTTGTCGGCCCTAACTTTGTCCTGTCGGTCCGCAATGGCAGTAAACAAGATTTTTTAGGGGTGCGCGAGCGTTGCGAACGCGAGCCAGAGTTACTCAAACTCGGTTCGGGCTTTGTCTCGTATGCCTTAATGGACGCTGTCGTTGATCGTTACTTCCCCTTGGTCGAAGCGCTTGAGTCTGATCTGGAAGATGTGGAGGCTCAAATTTTTGAACGAGGCTCTGCGCGATGGAATATTGAACGACTCTATGCACTAAAACATCGCTCATCTATGTTGCGACACGCAGTGGTTCCCTTACTTGAAGTGGTTGGGAAATTACATGGTGGACGCGTCCCTGCAGTGTGTATGAACAGCCAAGAATATTTTCGCGACGTACATGATCACTTGGCGCGCATCAATGGCGCACTCGATACCATTCGCGACACCATTGCGACGGCCATTCAAGTCAACTTGTCGTTAGTCACAATTGAAGAATCAGAAGTCACTAAACGGCTAGCCGCGTGGGCCGCTATTTTTGCTGTGTCCACCGCATTGGCAGGCATTTGGGGGATGAACTTTGAATTCATGCCCGAACTCAAATGGAAGTACGGCTATCCAATGGCCTTGGGTGTGATTGGGTCGATTGCGGGTATCTTGTATTGGCGATTCCGTCGGCAGGGATGGCTATAACACGACGAACAATCGAACAACGATAAATATCAGTTCGTAAAGTACTCTCGAATCGCTTGAACCGCCCGTTGAATAGCTTCGGCATCCACATCGAGGTGAGTAACAAAACGGAGTCGATACAAGCCTGTTGCCATAATTCCGCGCGCGCGCAAATAATCAAGTAGGCCTGCAGCACGTTCATGTGCTGAGCCGCTAAGTTCAATAAATAAAATATTGGTGTGTGGAGATTCCATCTGCACGCCTGGAATACCTACTAAACCAGATGCTAAGTCACGCATCAACGCATGATCTTCAGCTAATCTATCGATGTGATGATCGAGTGCATAGCTAGCTGCTGCAGCTAACAAGCCCGCTTGACGCATACCCCCACCCGCCATTTTGCGAATTCTATGTGCGCGGTAAATAAAATCTTTAGATCCACACAAAGCCGAACCAACAGGCGTACCCAGACCTTTGCTAAAGCAAACGGACACACTATCAAAACACGATGCGATGGCTTTCGCTTCTTTGCGTGCATTACTGCTGCGCTCAGCGGCTTGTGCTACGGCGGCATTAAATAAACGCGCGCCATCCAAATGAGTCGACAAGCCCTTGCTACGGGCGAATTGCGTTGCTTGCTCTATGTAAGACATAGGCATCAACTTGCCGCCAATGGTGTTTTCTAATGCAAGCAAACGAGTACGTGCGAAATGTGCATCATCCGGTTTAATGGCCGCTTCTATATCGTCGAGCGCGAGCGATCCATCAGCTTGATGATTCAAGGGTTGCGGTTGTACGCTACCGAGCACTGCCGCACCACCCCCTTCCCACAAATAGGTGTGGGCTTTTTGACCAACAATGTATTCATCGCCGCGTTGGCAGTGCGCGAGTATCCCGCACAGATTACTCTGTGTTCCCGTGGGCATAAACAAGGCGGCTTCAAAGCCCAGCATGTCAGCAATTTTTTCCTGTAACTGAATCACACTGGGGTCATCACCCAATACATCATCACCCAGCGGCGCCGCCATCATGGCTTCACGCATGCCTGCCGTAGGTCGAGTAACGGTATCGCTACGCAAATCAACTAATCGTGTCATGGGAATACTCGCCTACGAAATTATTTAAGATACGGTCGAATCCAACCTAGATTTTCTGATGTTCCTGCACGTGGATTGTATTCACACCCCACATGACCGTTATAGCCAAGCTCATCAAGCACGGTAAAAAGGTATGGAAAATTAACCTCGCCGATATCCGGCTCATTACGTTTAGGTACGCCAGCGATTTGTACATGACCGACATTAGAAAAATGCTTGCGCAGTCGCATTTCTATATCGCCTTCCATGATTTGCACATGATAAAAATCCATCTGCACTTTCAAATTAGGCTCACCCACTTCCTTCAGAATGTCGTGCGCGTCTTGCTGATAATTTAAAAAATAACCGGGGATATCGCGATTATTGATAGGCTCGATCAACGTCGTAATGCCTTGTGCCTGACAGGCACGCGCGGCTAGCTTGACATTAGCAATATACGATTGTCGCATCGCTGCACGATCGGCATCACTGATAGTCACATTCTGCTGACTATCGAGCGGCATGCGCCCCGCCATCACATGTAATCGCTTGCAGCCAGTGGCTTCGGCATAAGCGAGCGCTTTTTCCAATCCGGCTGCGAATTCTTTTTCACGTCCCGGCAAAGCAGCGATACCGCGCTCGCCTTTATCCCAATCACCCGGAGGCAGATTAAATAATGACTGCGTCACACCCGATGCTTTAAGACTGCCAGCAATCTGCTCTGGTAAAAAATCATAAGGAAAAAGATATTCAACAAAACGAAAGCCATCGCGTGCGGCGGCCGCAAATCGATCAAGGAACTCATGCTCCTTGTACATCATGCTGAGGTTGGCTGAAAAAATAGGCATGCGTTTCTTTCGTGCTGATTTTAAAGTAAAGGTAAATTAATATCGCAAATTAACTTCGCACTTAATAACGTAAATTAAATCGAGCTATCAATTCATTGATTTGTTCATCTGATAGCGCTGGTACAGATCGATTACTCAGTAGCCATAACTTCGCCGTTTCTTCTAGTTCTTCCAACGTTGCCATGGCAGAGGCTAGCGATTGATGCCATACGTTCGGGCCCAATCGCTCTATCATCACCGCCCGCAAAGGTTTTGCTCTGGCTGAAGTAATTAATGTCGACACGATCGTTGCGACCGCAGGATCGCCAGGACGGTGGTAAGGCACTAGAGGCACATGCCCTACTTTCATCACGTAATAGGGTGTAATCGGCGGCAGTATGTCGTCGGCCTTCCAACCACCTTGTAAAGTCAGCGCCACGAGATGAGTAGAATGCGTGTGAATCACACAGCGCGCCGATGAATCGGCATCATAAATCGCCTGATGCAAGGACAAAGTCTTACTGGCTGGCGCACCACTGACCTGCTTGCCATGAAAATCAACTAAGGCAATATGCTCTGGCTGCAAAAATCCAAGGCAAGCGTCGGAAGGTGTAATCAAAAAACCGTGATCGGTACGAACGCTGATATTACCCGCAGTGGAGTGCGCATATCCGCGATCAAATAAAGATTTTCCGACGCGACAAATTTCAAGTCGCTCTGCATGTAATTGATCACTCATATGATGTGTCATCGTAGACTACTTTAAACTTAAATCACTTCATTTCACTGAAGTGAGCGCCTTGGAAAAGAAATCTTCGCTACCAAAATTACCTGACTTGAGCGCTAGCAAAATCGATTCAGGCTCGCTGAGTAAGGGTGCCGAAACACGTCCCGCAGTCCAAGGCACACCCGGATCAATCGCCGCACCAATTTTCAGCGATTGCACACCGAGTGAGTTAACCACAGCACCCGAGGTCTCGCCGCCTGCCACAACAAAACGGCGCACTCCTTGAGCGATCAGGCCACTTGCAATGTGTGCCATGCAGTGCTCGATCTTTTCGCCAAGAGCACTGGCACCAAATTCTTTCTGTAGCGACGCGACTTCGTCGGGCTCAGAGGTGGCGTAAATTAAGCAGGTATCTTTTTGCTGCGCATGCCACTCAAGCACTTGTTGTGCGACCGGCTCATTAGCAACCAATCGGCGCGGATCAATACGCATAGCGGCACGACCAGCGTTAACCCAATGCTTTACCTGTGCATTGGTTGCTACCGAACAGGAACCCGACAACACCACCGCTTTGGATGCAGTTATTGGCAATTGCGCTGCATGTGCATCGGCTGTGACCAAACCACGTTGAATATACGCAGCAGCTAAACCTAAAGCTAAGCCAGAACCGGCCGTGACCAAAGGCAAGTCGGCGAGCGCATCACCCAAGGTCATTAAATCGGCATTAGTTACAGCATCGGCGATATCGATTTCACCCGGTGTGGCTGATGAGGCAGTCGCGATCCTTTGCTGGACGACTTGCCTTAGACTAGTAACGCCCTGCGCTATCTGAGTATGACTTAACAAACCTACTTTACATTTTGTCTGAGCACCGAGCACACGCATGAGATTAGAGTCGGTCATCGGTGTGAGTGGATGATGCCGCATACCTGAATCAGATAAAAGCTGATCGCCAACGAACAAGTGCCCTTTAAATATTGTGCGTTGATTTTCGGGGAAAGCAGGACAGGCAATCGTATACTGAGTCTTTAACGCCAGCATCAATGCATCAGTCACGGGACCGATATTGCCTTGAGCAGTCGAATCAAAGGTTGAGCAGTATTTAAAATAAAAGCGCTGTGCACCTTGTTGCTGCAACCAGCGCAAGGCATCGAGCGACTGCGATATGGCTTCTGCAGGATCGATGTTGCGCGACTTCAGCGCAACGACCACTGCATCAATCTCTTTCAAATCAATCTCAGCCGTTGCAAGCGGCACGCCAATAATTTGTACAGTACGCAAACCCGATCGCACCAACATGCTGGCCACATCGGTGGCACCGGTGTGATCATCTGCAATAACTCCGAGCATCATGATTTTTCTGCCTTCGCTGGCAAAGTTATACCAGTCATTTGCGCATACAACTTAATGACAGCGCTATCATCTTGCTGACCAAAACCTGCCCCCGATGCACCGAGATACAACTGATGTGCCGACGACGCTAAAGGTAATGCCATGGTGAGTTTTTGCGCTGCATCCAGCACGATACCCAAATCTTTAACAAAAATATTGACAGCTGAAAGCGGTGTGTAATCGCCCGCCAATATGTGCGGCACGCGATTTTGAAACATCCAACTCATACCTGCCGAATTACAAATCACTTCGTAGAGCTGATGCGGATCAGCACCGGCTTTAATACCGAGTGCCATGGCTTCACATGCCGCAGCGATGTGCACACCCGCCAAATGTTGATTCACCATTTTGACGGTTGAACCGGGTCCTGCATGATCGCCTAATCGATAAACTTTGCCTGCGTAGGCTTCGAGCACATCATTTGCAACGGCAAAAGCTTCAGGCTTGCCGGAGGCCATGACGGTCATTTCACCCGCTTCTGCTTTGACAGCACCACCGGAAACCGGCCCATCAATAAAGTGCAGACCGCGTTCACTCAACTGCTTTTCCCAAAAGGGTGGCAGCGAAGGATCGACCGTTGCGGCAGCGATGATGACGCTACCCGGTTTGGCATGAGCGACCAGACCGTTCTCACCGAATAAAACGGCTTCAGTCTGTGCTGCATTCACAACGAGAATTAAAAAGGCATCGCATTCAGCAGTCAGCGCTGCGATGTCGCTAGCGACTTTGCCACCGGTATCAGCAAAGCGTTTGATGTTGGCCGGACTGATATCCAGACCCACGGTTGATAATCCTCGGCGACGTGCACTAATCGCCGCGCCATAACCCATAGTACCCAAACCAATAACGCCTAGGCAGCGTGCTTTCGTAACTGGAGTATTCACCCTCAGTATCTCCTCATTTTTTGATTATTTATTTGTCGAGAGAGGAGTGACTAAGTCAGACCCGTCAGGATTACCTGAGTCTGATTTTACCTGCGAAAGCTTGCTAATTTAGGTTAGAAGAAGGACTTCCAAAACAAAAAAGGCCCGCTATTTGGCGGGCCAATCCCATACCCTCATTGGCTAAAGACACGGGAGGAGACATTAACTATCAGTAGTGCAACGGGATCCGATCAGCGGTTGTCCTCAACGTTGCTCTGAAATCCTTGCGACTTTCGGTTGGTGGCACCCAGCCATGTTTGCGCCAAATATCCTGCACGTTGTCCGCATGTGAACGGCGACGAAACTGCGCGAGCGTATCCATGGCCGGCATTGCGAATTCAATAACGGTATTTTGCTGATTCATGTCGACTTCCTTTCCAGGTCAGGAGTAATGCCTCAATTCGAGCAAAAAATGTGCCTGAAAATGTGTCGGAAATCCGTAATGGTTTAAAAATAATATCTATCGCAGCAATGAAAAAGAACAGAAATACTCGAAAACCTAGCTATAGCAGGGCTCTTGCGTCTCCGTGACTTAGCTAAAAAACCTACCTAGAGCTGGCATGACTGATGCAAAGCAAGCTTTATCGGAAAATTTTTCACATAAATCGTTTTAAAAACTGTCGGAAAAACCGATAAAACAAGAGACGAAGCTACTTGGAACTCCCGCACGACCTTTAGCAAGGGGCACCATCATGAACATGGAAATGGGCATACGAATCACATCATCCGGATCGGGTCATAAGGGCCAGGCGCCGGCGGGTAATAGTCGTCGTCAGCAACATCAACAAAAACTGAAAGCGCTGATCACTGCATTAGAGGCCGGCGAACTGACTCAATCGAAGCTAGCTTACCGCCAGTTACTTGAGTTTAGCCCGGGATTAGAAGCCACTAATTTCGGTCGGATCGGGGATGCCTTGGAGCAGGCCAACCTAAGCTTGGCAAAGCGCATCATTCAAGAGATTTACGGTCAGAGCCAAGCTATATTCAAGCAGCCTTCCAAAGGCTCCGTAGCAATTCAAATTGCGAACAAATCAACGCGCGAAAATTTTGGCGTACTAGTTGATTATTCAGCTTGAATTTTTAGCTTCGCGGAACTTGCCTATCATTGCGCGACCACGCAATGTTAACCAAACGCGTCGACCCAGTTTAAGTAACGGATAGAGCAAATTAGCTAGCCATCGGCGACTAAAAACGAAGCGCTGAATCGCCTCAAAAAAACCTGCTCTGGAAGTATGAAGTGACAGCCAGTGCACAGCGGCTGCACCCGCGTAGATCTCGTTCTGCGTCACCACCAACATGCCCTCATCAAGGTTGTAACCACATGCCACATAGTGCTGAAGACGCACATCCTCAGAGCGCGCACTAAGTAATTCAACCTCGCCTACGGATTGCTGTAGTGTTAGTCGCTGTGTATACGCATTACAGAAAGTACAGTCGCCGTCATAAATGATCAGCACCTTTCCCGCCTGAGGGAGTAACTGATCCATATCAGCTGAGTGCCACTGACTTCACTTGTATCCATACGGCCTGACCCGGCTCCAGTTTTAATTCCGAAATGGAGCGTTGTGTAACGCGTGCTATCAATGCTGATTCACCCACCATCACACGCACAAGAATTAATCCTTCTTGATCATCATTGACGATGTCAGTGATGAGCGCAGGTAGTACATTTTGTATGGTGCTGGCGGTGGGTTTTTCACGAGCGATGCTCACATCACGCGCTAGCACTCTGACGCGCACAACATCACCGACTGACAAATGCTGAGCACGTGTCCAAAAAATACCACCGGCAAAATCAAGTCGCGCAAGCTTCCATTGAGAATCAATTTCTGCCACAGCCGCATGTAACACCGCACCCAGATCATCACCCAAACGAATGGGCAAATCGACTCGCGACAACGTGTCAACTACTGAGCCACTCGATACCACCCTGCCCGCATCGACGACAACGATGTGATGCGCTAACCTGACTACCTCATCTGGAGAATGAGTGACATACAGCACTGGCAATTTTAATTCGCGATGTAGTCGCTCAAGATATGGGAGTATCTCTTGCTTGCGCGGCAAATCTAATGCAGCCAAGGGTTCATCCATGAGTAATAACTGCGGATTCACTGCCAGCGCACGAGCAATACCAACTCGCTGACGCTCTCCACCTGAGAGTGACGGTGGCTTACGATTGAGTAAAGTAGCGATACCTAACAAATCAATCAATGCATCTAAATCACTATGTGCTTTGGCATGACTACGCTTACGTCCAAACTGCAAATTACCCAGCACCGACAAATGCGGAAATAAACTGGCTTCTTGAAACACGTATCCCAGTTCACGCTGATGTGCGGGAATAAAATACTGATCGTTTTGCCACACCACACCGTTGATACTCACATGTCCGCGCGCTGAAGGTTCTAATCCTGCGATGCTGCGCAACAGTGAAGTTTTGCCACATCCTGAAGGGCCAAACAATGCGGTGATACCCTGCCCTGGCGCCTCGAATGCTGCATCGAGCGAAAAATCTGGCCATTGAATTTGTAGCTTTACCTGAATGCCTGACATCTCAGACCTCACGCTTGGTTTGTGGTCGCCACACTTGCAAAGCAAGCAGCACTAGGAATGAGAACAACAACAAGATGGCTGACAGACTATGCGCCTGCGAATACTGCATCGCTTCAACGTAATCGTAAATTTGGACTGAGGCCACACGAGTTTGACCAGCGATATTCCCACCGATCATGAGCACCACACCAAATTCGCCAACGGTGTGTGCAAAGGTCATGATGGAAGCGGTTACAAAACCAGGTAAAGCCATCGGCAAGGCAACGCTAAAAAATGCATCGAGTGGAGTAGCACGTAAAGTCGCTGCAACTTCCATAGGGCGCTTGCCCACCGCTTCAAATGCTGTTTGCAGTGGCTGCACCATAAATGGCAGCGAATAAAAAACCGAGGCGATCACCAAGCCCCAAAAGGTAAAGGGCAACTGGTCAATGCCCAGCGCGCGAGTAAATTGGCCCACGAGACCTTGCGGCCCCATCGCTAACAAAAGATAAAAGCCCAATACGGAGGGTGGCAAAACTAACGGCAGCGCAACCAATGCACCGATAGGACGCTTCAGCCAATGACGCGTCTGCACTAACCACCATGCGATAGGTGTGCCTATCACCAGCAGGATCAGTGTGACGACGGTCGATAGCTGAAGAGTGAGCCAGAGGGCTTGAAGTGCTTCAGAATCCAACATGAAATGTATTCACAAAAATAAACACTCTAACTTATTTTCTTTGTTGGTTTGCACTTAGATACCGCAAGTCGGGCCTAGCGTTATCAATAACCCATGAAAAGCAGTTATTTCGAAACGCGGACACCTGCATTTCGATCCAAAATTTACTTAGGTTTATTTTATGTGTCAACCCAACTACGATCAACTAGATAGGCGAGTACTTTAAGGAGAGGATGATCGCTGGCATTGCTGAGTAAAATTACGCAGCTATTTTCAATGATAGATAGATCAAGCCAGTGTATTGGCCACTTCGCTAGATGAAAGACTGGCCTGAGCCCAGGCCGCCTGCAATGAGTTATCAGACATTTGCGATCGCAACAATGACGCGATATTTTTAGCGTAGGAATTACTATTACTACCAACCAAAGAGCGATTGATGCTGTTGGTCGATGATGCCAATTTTTCTACTGCGGAAGTTAACTGCACACCCGCGACCCCAATTGTGTTGCGTGTGTCAGCCATCGTTTGAAGTGCGATATCAATCGAGGCCGTCATCGAGCTAGCCGCCTGCTGTGAATTGATACTGCCATTTTTCATTAGCGATCGCAGGGGATTGGCTGGCTGCACATCAAGTATTGCCAACTGACTGACTGGGCCATACGTTTTCCAAGTGACGGTTAGGTATCCTGGCGTATCTTGCGACAAGGTAAATGGCGCCAAATCGTAATTAGTATTCGCTGTAAATGAATCGACCATCTGCTGCACGCTTGTATCACTAGCGAGCTGACCAGAAAACATTCCGAAATCACCGAATCGTAGCTGCACATTTTTACCAGCAATCTTGCTGGAACTAACAGCGATACGTTGTACCTCGTTTGTGCCATCGCTGGTATTGGTATCGCTGCCCGCCTGAGCCCGATTTGCATTTAGCGTTGAGGGAGTACTGGTATCTAAAATAGACAAGCTTGCCAAGTCACTGACTGCCGCTGGAGAAGTCCAGTTCAACATCAAACTACCTGTCGATCCATCGATCGAATTCAGGCTAAGCTCAAATCCAGCCGATACGTAATTAGCATCCGATTGAAGTGCTGTTACAAAATCACTCAAGCTGGCGTCGCTGGCCATTTGGCCTGACGACAGTGTCGTTCCATTCGCAGTCAACGTAATGGTTTGTCCTTGAATAGCTGAATCGCTCAGTGCAACGCTTTGTTTTTCTTTTACACCTGCAGAGGCACCCACCACGGTTTGCGATGCATCGAAGACGGTCGTTGAGTAAGCGCTGTTAGTGCTATCGAACGAAGAAATAACGATCGATGCTGTCCCCGACTGCGCACCCGTGGAATTCCAATTCAAGCGGACTCCGTCGGATTCAGCTGACAGCGTAAATGGCATGCTAGCTGCATAGTTAGTATTAAAGGCATCGACCAAGGAACTAATCGTTGCGCTACCGGCATCGAAGGAAATGCCATAACTATTCTGCGACTCACTGCTATCGGTAATCACTACCGATGTCGCTGTTGATAGATTGGCGTCACTGAAGGTAATGAACTGCTGCTCTGCGACGGCAGGCAAATCAGCCTCTGATATACCTGTAGTACTTCGCGTGGAGTAACGTGTTTGTGCGTTTGCCGTCAATTGCAATTGCGCAGTGCTGCTAATGACACCATTATTTTTCCAGCTTAATGACAAGGTATTCGATCCACTATCCGTAATCGTAAACGGCGCATTAGCGTAATTAGCATCGCTGGTTAAACCGCTGACTAAATCCGAAACACTAGCACTCGCTCCTAAGTCGCCAGAACTCAGGCTCACATCACCAAACGACAATACGGCCGATTTATTGGCAAGATTGGTTGTGCTGGCGTCGATGGTCTGACGTTCGGATAAGCCAGTCGCATAGCTCCCCTGCACACTGCGTACTCCCGACATACGAATACTGTCTTGACGTAAGTTGGGCATGTCCACGTCTAACTGCCCGGTACTTCCCGAACCCACCTGAAAGCTCAAGGTTCCATTTCGTTTCGCTCCAGCGCTTCCATCAAACAGGCGCATGCCGTTCCAGCGTGCGTTCTGAGTCATGTTGAGAAGACTCGCACGCTTACCTTGAAAATCAGCACTTAACAATGCACGCTCGGAATCTGAAAGTGAGTCATTGGTCGCCTGCACAGCCAATTTGCGAAGATCTGCCAATTTAGTGGTTATCGACGATGCGGCTTTGTCAGCTGTTTGCAGCATAGCCTGAGCCTTGTAGGCAGTGCTCAAGTAACGCTGATTATTTAACGTATTGGTGGCTGCCTGACTGAGTTTGACAGCGTCCGTAACGACTGAAGATCCTGCAGTCGATACTTGTGAGTTGGAAGCCCGATTGGAATTTTGGTTGACCGAGCCCGTCGCAGCCGTTTGGGTCAGCGCGATTTTAAGTGCAGCAAGGCTGGAATCCAGGGTGACCATAGCAATTCGGCAAGGGGCAAAGTGAGACGACCCCTGAACATACCGGTCTAAGACCCTAATTACCAAGCGATTACTGTGTAAACGGACGCAAGTCTTGAGGCTTGGTGTCGATAAATAGGGAGTCAGAAGGTGCAGGCATTACTACCTTAAGCTTGGCGGCAAACTTTAAGGTATTTTTTTGTTAACTCGCCAGATCATCTCCCACCTCCTGATTAAAGTTCGAAATTTCTACGCCGATAACTACTTCACATTATTAGGGGGCACTCGCCATGTTGATCGAGCGCGTAGAACTAAGCAAAATTAAGCTGCAGGACGATCTGGTAACGCTGGAGATGCTTCAGGTTGGCGAGAGCATTTTCTGCTCAGACTTTAAGAAAGCCCAAAGTCTGCGTAGCCTCTCCTACTACCTGATTCGCTCACGCAAGCTGGAATGGAAATTCACTTTCCGTAAGATGGATCACGGCTGGAGAATCATCCGTATTCGTTAATTTCGTTTTGCTGTGATTTACAGCCAGACCCGCGTCAGATTGACGCGGGTTTCGGCCCGTCCACTTTACGCTGGCTTCAGTTGGTCAGACCACATCCCAAAGCATCTCGCTAAATTTTCAGTCTCCAGCATGACCTATGATCATTTGGACTGATTTCTAGTTAGTTATCTATAAAATATCTTTTTTCCCTCGCGAGCACCAAGCTTTCCGCTTGGAAGCCCCAAAGTCCCTGAATTAACTAACTTCAACGAGTTTTTTTTAATAAGTATTGCGTTTATGCAACACTTATAATGCCGGCAAGAAATTGCCGGACTAAAATGACAATTTACACTTTCACTCCCGAAAGTTGTCAATAGCTGCTAGCTCGTTAGCGAGTCTCGGCCAGGAATCGGACTTACCGCAGGCCAAGGCTCAGGAGGCCAGACCCATGTCATTTGAACAACAAAGCTCCCTCGCTGGATTCAGAATCACCAGCATCTTTCGTGCGCTTACGCTCAGCTTAGCCTTAGCCATACCTTCATTGGTCAGCGCTGTGACACTGGGTCCTATCAACGTACTGTCGAATCTGGGCGAACCTCTCAAAGCAGTTATCGAAGTCTTAGATCTTCAGGGCGAACAAAATCTCACTGTGTCACTGGCGCCTGCCGACGAGTTCAGCAAAGCCGGCAACACACGCAGCATCCTGATGCAAAGTTTAAAGCTAGGTATCGTCCAGCAGGGTCGTCGAAGCATGATCACCCTCACGACTGACAAACCCTTAGACCAGCCTATCTATGGTTTGCTGTTGGAATTTAGCGCCAATGGTGAATCTAAGATTGCAGAATTTGCTGTACTGCCAGAAGAAGCCGTAAAAGTTGCCGAACCTGCGACGGTCAATGAACCCGCTGTTGCCGAGGAAACGATAACTCCTCCACCTACTCCTGTAGTTGAGGCTACGCCAACGACTCCAAAACCTCAGGCAACTCAGGTAAGTTCCGAAGATCAACCCGTGGCAGTAATACCAGGCGCTGATCCCGCTGAGCTTGCGGGCAAGCCCGCAGAAAATCTCGCCTTAGCTGAATCTCAACCTACCTCGCGTCAGCATTCAGTTCAGCGCGGACAAAATCTAACCGTCATCGCGCGCCAGCACTCCATCGCTGATGCGGATTTGAATAAATTTATCGCCGCCACCTTCAGCGAAAATCCTGAAGCCTTTATCAAAAATAATCTGCATTATTTAAAAGCTGGAGCGGTATTGGCGCTGCCGTCTGAAGAAGCTGTCAGCATGGTCGATGAACGTTCGGCACGCACAACGATTACGACCCAATGGCAAACATTCAAGGAATTAGTCGCCACGATGGATCCTACCGGTGGCAAAGCAGCAGATGCTCAGCCAACGCGATCTATGAGTCGCAAAGTATCGAAAGCTCAGCGTAGTGCTGAAAAAGCCAGCGGTGATCAACTGACTTTATCTGCTCTGACTCGCTCAGAAAATGCGGCGAAGAGTAAGACCGAAGAAGAAGCCATTGCCGCTAAAAAAGCAGCCGACGAAGCCAGCGAACGGGTACGCTTGCTTGAGAAAAATGTGCGCGATCTCAAAACAGCACTGCAACCTAATCCGCTGACTGTCGGCGAAAGCAAAAAAACTGATAGCAAAGAAGTTGCTACCAAAGAAGAGAATATGTGGGGCATTTTGTCTTCACCTGCGCGCGATCTAATGATGCAAGGCGCCACTGTGCTCTTGCTTGCAGCACTCGTGTTAATCGCCTTAATACGCCGCAACAAAGCTGCTACCTGATACAGCGGCTAATACTCAGCACCGTTTGATCAGGGCAACCAAGCCGTTTGCCCTGATCAATTTACTGTCAAAACATCCTCTTCGAATGGCCGATTAATTACAGGCCAGCTACCACCTGCATAGACCAAATGATCGAACAAAAGATATTCGTTCGATTATCGTGAATCTTTTCATGCTTTTTGTTACCAATCTTGCGGTTAAACCATTAATCGACATGCTTGGAGGCAAAAAATGCGAGGAGAAAACTACACCCGTGTGATTCAGGAATGGTGTGCAACGACGGGCATGTTGGCCTGGTCAGATAACGATGACAAACACGTAGAAATTGATGATGCGGTGGTCGCCTTAGTTCCCGGCGGGGATCACGAACCCGACTGCTTGCACGTGCTGATTGACTTGGGCCACTACGATTTCCCTGATCTACAACGCTGCCTGTTAGAACATAACGTTTCGCTGGATTCACCCGGTCATGGCTGCTTCGGCATCCACCCAACGACAGGATCCGTGGTCTATCGCGTAATGCTGAATTTGGGAAGTGACACTGACGGTCATTTCTTACCGCATCACATCAGCCAGCTGATTCAAAACGCCAGAGCGCTACTGGCGACTTCCCTCATTCTGTACTAGGAGCACATCATGCATATTAATCAGCCTGGTCGTTTGCCCGTGCAAGAAAACTCACCAACCACAGCCGCGACTCACTCAACAACTAACAACACCTCAGTAAAACAGACTAAGCAAGACTCGTTTTCATCAGCTCATCGAACCCAAAGTCAAGCTACGTCAACTTCTAATTCAACACACACAACGCCTAAAGTCAGTGAACTCAAGGACACGAGCATCTTTAGTTCACGAGCGTTTTCACCGGAATTTAAAGAAGCCTACATTGCAGCGCGCGTCGCCATTGAATCGCCTGAAAACAAATACTATGAAAATCAATTAGGTTGGCTCTCACCCACTGCCG
Source organism: Oxalobacteraceae bacterium (assembly GCA_947454305.1). Lineage (GTDB taxonomy): Bacteria > Pseudomonadota > Gammaproteobacteria > Burkholderiales > Burkholderiaceae_D > Pernthalerella. Next base: position 3,449 of record CANGJE010000027.1, on the reverse strand, counting down.
AAGCTGCGGTTAAAAAATTAGCCTCTGTGGTGGCAAATAAATCGGCAAACACACCCAGTGCTGCAGCAGCTCGCACTGCTTTCAACATGAGTGGATTAACTCAAAACGAACAGAATGCTTGGACAATTCTGGCCGAGAAACTACCTCCGGTTTACAAAACGTACTTACCTACATGCTCACCTTGGCGAAACGTAGAAAAAAACGAAGTCGCCGCTGCATTGTCAGCCGATTCTGCAATGGCCGATATGATCAAGCGTCCAGATGGAGAAAAATTTCTTGAAGGTTTAGTCAATGCACTGAATGAGAAAACGCAAAGCATGACACCCGCCGATCACGGCATGGCGATCACTTTTCGCTTTCCTGAGTGTTATGGCACGACAGGACATATTGCATTAGCTGGTGTTTGGCGCGATGAGAGCGGTCGCTTAAAGATCAGTATCTGCCATCAAGAAAGCGTTCCTATAGACAAAGAAGAGAGTAACTACAAAGGCGTGGTCTACGATCATTTTGATACATCATCGGAATACCCAGGGCATGTTTCACCGACGGTTGAATGCATGCTACTTGCCGGGCCACCCTCTGCGAACATCTTTCCCTGCCCGCATCCGGAAGCGATTATCAAAGCGACTCAGGATATTGCTGGTCAAGAAAACGCGCGGCCTTACGCACCGACCTACACATGGTTACCTAAGCGCGGCATTCAACCGCAAGGAGCACCACCCGAAACCTGCTTCAATGTGACGCACAAAGTTCTTGCAGCCATGTATTACGCTACACCACATGATGAACAACTGCTGCCAGACATTCTCATCAAAATGGCTCCATTCAGTAGCTACACACATCAACAGTTTGAAACATTAAAACTGCCTAACAACCGAATGGTCAATGTCAACGATATTCCCTCGCTTGAATTTTCTGAGCAAGCATTTTTGTTTTTGAGTATCGGCGGCAAGTGGGGGCTTGATATGCCATGGGATGTGCCCATACAAACAAAATCGCAACCAATCAACGTGACAATGAAGCCAGGGCAAACGGGTATTCCGCTACCACTTTCTTCTCGGGGGATTAAGTTTTCCAAACCTCCCATCGGTTTGACGCTGGATGGAATAGGCGTAAAACACCGAAAAACGTATAGCACTGCCGAAGCCGCACGCATGGTCTATACCGGCACCGGTAAAGACGGCAAATTCTTTGGAGTGACATCGCTTTCATTAGGATCACAAGCAAAACTGTGAACAGTGCGCAGGCCGCAGATTAATAATGCGGCCTGCTCTTCAATCCTTCGAACTATAAAAATTACTCGAGAGAAACCAGTCTCTTGATATCCATCAAACACAGCAATGAGCTGTGTTTACAGCAATAACAAATTATTGTATTTTTAATAATATTATTGTTTCCATCGAGGAAATCATGCATAGGCCAAGAGACCTCACCATGAACCGAAAGCGCACATCATCATTCGGACAAAAACCACATAAAAAAAGAACGCGCAAATGGCTATCCGCAAAATCAATTCACTATCGTGGGTCAGTTGTCGTTGAGTTTGCTCTGATTTTTCCTCTGCTGTTATTTATCGTGTTCAGCATTATTGAATGCAGCCTCGCTTTATATGACAAAGCCGTTATTACCAATGCCAGTCGCGAAGCTGCACGAGCAGGCATTGTATTAAGAACACCCAAGTTAAGTAAAACGCAGATTGCGAATGTCGCGCGCGATTACTGCCAAAATAATTTGATTTCATTCGCACAGAATGTGTCGCCCACAGTTCTAGTTACTGACAACGGCACCAATACGTTTGGTACACCGTTAAGTGTCAACGTTTCTTATGTTTACACCGGTTTAGGTTTTGGGCAGCTGATTAACGCTCTCTCCGGCCCCATCACATTGAGCGCTATCACAACCATGAATAACGAATAATTCATGAGGCAAACGAAATGAAAAATACGACGAGAGTCAGCAATCTTACAAAAATATCTTTCCATAGGCATCCAAGGTGGAAATTGAAATCTGCTCAACGCGAAAAAGGAGTGATAGCCATCTTAATCGCCCTGCTCTTACCCATCATGATTGGCTTCGGTGCATTTGCAGTTGATTTTAGCTACCGTTTTCTTGTCCGCTCTGAATTACAAAATGCTGCTGATGCGACAGCACTCGCCGCGGCGGCTTGTTTATTTGGGCGCGCTAACTGTGGCAATCTGAATGCTAGCAAACCCGATTGGAATACCGCTCGCCAATCAGCGATAGATTACGTTTCGAAAAACTCATCAGAAAATACTCAATTAGCGAATGTCACTGTCGATTATGGCTATTGGAATATCACAGGCACTCCCGCTGGATTGCAGTCCTTACCTAAAACTCCCGGCACTAACGATCTGGCCGCGATCAAAGTCACCATCAGTAAAGACAATGGTGCCAATGGCGGACCAGTAAAAACTTTTCTTGCACCGATTTTAGGAATTTATTCAAAATCACTATCTGCAACGGCAGTTGCAGTGGTTCCCTATCCCACCTCATCGGGCACCGGGGCCTTGTTTCCTGTTGCGATTACAAAATGTTTATACGACGATTACTGGGATAGCGCTAACAAAAAACCAAAGATTGCCAATGCCAAAAATATCGAGGGATTTGATTTACCCCAAACTGTAGGAGAACCCTATATTTTTAAAGTGACTTCTTCACTTCACACCTGCGGCTGTGAATCTGGACAATGGTCATCCTTGGATACTGACAGTAATAGTACGTCGACCATTCGCGACTTAATAATCAATGGGAATAACACCGATATAGCCGTGGGAGGGAAAATATGGATACAGCCAGGTACAAAAACTACTCTTTACTCTGATGTAAATAACTGTAGTGCTGCCGGTAACAAAAGCTGCGAATATGTGACTGTCCCGATTGTGCAAGACATTAGTACACATTCTTATAATTCGGTTGTCGCCTACGCTTGTATGCGTATTTTGTCAGCGACGGGAGGCTCTGAAAAGTACATCACCATGCAAATGAGTAATAACGCCGATAAATGTCAGGCGAAAGGATCGGGGGGCGGCGGCACGTATTATGGTGAATTGGTTCCCCCGCGATTAGCTTTATGACTCGTGAGTATGAGTAGACTCATCTGCTTTTCGCTTAGACAGAATCCGCAATGAATTTAAGCCTGTTAAAACCATAATCGGCCATAGAAATGCGCAGATCAGTATCCACATCACTCGACTGATTAAGTTGTTATCGCCCGGAGATTCCTCCACCTCCTTAGGGCCTTCACTAAATAAGTGACGCCGCGAAAACGTGACTAGGCCAAAGCAAGCGCCGAATAATAAAAACAAGGCTATATAAATAGTCAAAAAATTCTCCCAAAAATGGAATTATGTATTTTCACCCATAAATTAAAAAAAACGTAACTAGATAATTAGCCCAGAATCTCTCCTCGGTTAGACATAAGTCTTTGA
>CANGJE010000026.1 GCA_947454305.1 Oxalobacteraceae bacterium | reverse complement strand
GGTTTCCCTGGAAAAATGGGAGTTGATGGTTCGCAGGTGTGGACGCTGTATCAAGAAGGTCGCGTAGCTGAAATTCGCGATTACTGCGAAACCGATGTCGTTAATACCTACCTCGTTTATTGCCGCTATCAACTCATGCGTGGCCAACTAACGCGAGCGGCTTTTGATGCTGAGATAGATCTCGTTCGTCGTTCACTCTCTGAGATCGATGCGCCTCACTGGAAAGAGTATCTCGCTGCCTGGCCGGCTGCAAATCAATAGCGCGGCCAGCTAGACGTTACAATTCATCGCTTTACGCTAAGTACCTGATCTTCTGGCCGCTTTCGATGGCCTATCAGTTCTTACGCAACGCTCAAAAAATACTACGCTATGGATGATCTACTAAAGATTGAATCACTCGATATGGAAGCGCGTGGCGTCGGTCACCTCACCAATGAGGATGGCAGTGCAGGCAAAGTCATTTTTGTCGAAGGCGCACTTCCCGGCGAACGGGTGCGATTCAAGTCGTATCGGCGTAAACCTAAATGGGAAATCGCTGATATGACCGAGCTCTTGCATGAATCATCGATGCGAGTGCGTCCTAAATGCCAGTATTTTGGACTCTGCGGTGGTTGCGCTATGCAGCACGTTGAAGCGTCAGCGCAAGTCGCGATTAAGCAAAGAGTATTGGAAGATAATTTTCATCACATCGGCAAAGTAAATGCAGAGACTATGCTGAGACCTGTGCAGGGTCCGAGCTGGGGTTATCGTTTTCGTGCGCGGCTCTCTGTGCGCTATGTCGCAAAAAAAGGCGGGATATTAGTCGGCTTTCATGAGCGCAGATCGAGTTTTGTCGCTGATATGAAAAGCTGCCAGGTGCTTCCATCCAAAATCTCGGAAATGCTAATGCCTTTGCGGACCTTGATTGAGGGATTATCTATTCGCGAGCGTTTGCCGCAAATCGAACTGGCCGTCGGTGAGAATGAATCCGGCATGATGATTGCGATGGTTTTGCGCGTGCTAGACCCACCTAGCGAGAGTGATTGTCAGCAGTTCAGAGAATTTGCCGATCAATGGAAGGTCCAATGGTGGTTGCAATCAAAAGGTCCCGATACGGCGGTGCCTTTTTATCCCTTAGGTGCTGAGCTGCAGTATCTGCTCCCCGAGTTTGGTATCCGTATGCCGTTTAAGCCCACCGACTTTACTCAGGTCAATCATCAGATTAATCGCGTTTTGGTTGATCGCGCATTACGGCTTTTAGATGTGCAGCCAAATGATCGTGTTGCCGATTTATTTTGTGGACTAGGTAATTTCACATTGCCATTAGCAACCAAGGCTAGAGAAGTGGTGGGCATTGAAGGCAGCGAAACACTCACCGAGCGCGCTCAGAACAATTCAAAAATTAATGGGCTAGAGAGTAAGACTCAGTTTTTAAGTCGTAATCTATTTGAGATAACAGTCGACGATATCAAAGCCTTAGGTCATTTTGATCGCATGCTGATCGATCCCCCGCGCGAAGGGGCGATGGAAGTGTGTAAGGCCTTAGTGAGCATGCTGCAAACGGATCCTGATCTGCTGCCACAGCGCATTGTGTATGTATCATGCAATCCGGCGACGCTGGCACGTGATGCGGCTGAACTTGTGCATAGTGGTGCTTATCGTCTCTCTCAGGCTGGTGTGGTTAATATGTTTCCTCATACTGCTCACGTTGAATCGATAGCGGTATTTGATAGAGTTCGCTAATTCGTTAGCATGCAACCCAAAAAAAAGCGCCGACCTCAGGTCGGCGCTTTTGCATTCAATACAGACACATTAGTGAGTTTGTATTCAAGAGCTAATTAATCGCGTTCGCCACCCAAAATACCCAACAGCGACAGCAGATTCACAAAGATATTGTAGATGTCGAGGTAGATAGCGAGAGTCGCTGTGATGTAGTTGGTTTCGCCGCCATTAATAATGCGTTGCACATCAACCAAGATGTAGGCAGAAAAGATAGCTACAGCAATCGCGGAGATAACGACTTGAATCAACGGCATTTGCAGGAAGATGTTGGCGATACCTGCGAGCAGAATAACGATCACACCAGCAAACAACCAGCTACCCATTCCCGAAAAATCACGCTTGCTGGTAGTGGCGATACTTGCCATCACAGCGAAGATAATGGCGGTACCGCCAAAAGCGGTCATGATCAGCGAGCTGCCATTCGAGAAATGCAGAATCTGTTCTAGCATTCTTGACAGCATCAATCCCATGAAAAACGTAAAGCCGAGTAGTACGGCGATGCCAGTGGCTGAATCCTTGGTTTTTTCAATCGCGTAGAAAAATCCAAAAGCGATCGCCAGAAATGCGATAAAGCTGATCATCGGGCTGCCCGCGAACAGCGAAAAATGTATTTGTAAGCCGAGCCAAGCACCAATGACGGTAGGGATCATCGAGAGCGCTAACAGCCAGTAGGTGTTTCGAAGCACGCGGTGGCGAACGGCGAGCATATCGCTTGATGCGCCGAACATACCTTGAAGTTGCTGGTCCATGAAGACTCCTTAGTGAAGGTGGTTACTCTTTGCAGATGGAGGTTCCGTCTGCTGCCAAAATTATAATATATCTGATTTTGGTTCACGGATTCTAGCCCAGATTGCCAATCGTGATTGGATGAGTCTATCCGTAGTGCAGCGAATACTACCTTCTTCCATGGTAAAATTCAGGGTTAATCAGGATTCCTGACTTTTTTCTTAACCCTTTATTTTTATTGGAGTTTTTACAGATGGCAACCGAGCGTACCCTGTCGATCATTAAACCAGACGCCGTGGCAAAAAATGTGATCGGACAGATCTATTCGCGATTTGAGGGCGCAGGACTAAAAATCGTCGCTTCGCGCATGACCCAACTTTCCCGCGCTGAAGCTGAGGGATTCTATGCAGTTCACCGCGAGCGTCCATTTTTCAAGGATCTGGTGGATTTCATGATCTCCGGTCCAGTAATGGTGCAAGTGCTGGAAGGCCCGAATGCCATTCAGAAAAACCGTGACCTGATGGGTGCAACGGATCCTAAGAAAGCAGACAAAGGCACTATTCGCGCTGACTTCGCTGATTCGATTGATGCCAATGCAGTTCATGGCTCTGATGCTGCTGAAACAGCCAGCGTAGAAATCAGTTATTTCTTCCCAACCCTGAACGTTTACTCTCGCTAAGAAGGGCGGCCTCTACAGCCGCCATCAAGCGTGGTATGTCGGAAAATTTATGACGGCAATCACCAATCTGCTTGATTTAGAACCCTCAGCGCTAACGCAGTGGTGCAATGAGCTGGGCGAAAAGCCTTTTCGTGCGCGCCAGCTGCAGCGCTGGATTCATCAGTTTGGTGAGAGCGAGTTCGATGCGATGACTGATCTCGCGAAATCCTTGCGAGAAAAGTTGCACGGACGCGCCTGCGTTTCTGCGCCGCCTATCATGGCGGATCATCTTTCTACAGATGGCACTCGCAAATGGTTGTTTGATGTGGGTGTGGGTGATGCTGTTGAAACAGTTTTCATTCCCGAAGATGGTCGCGGTACCTTGTGTGTATCAACACAGGCGGGATGCGCAGTAAATTGTCGCTTTTGCTCGACAGGTAAACAAGGCTTTTCGCGTAACCTCGCGGTTGGTGAAATCATTGGCCAATTGTGGGCCGCAGAATTTATGTTGAGACGTAGTCAATCAATACCTGCAGGCCCCAAAGGTGAACGACAAATTACGAATGTCGTGATGATGGGTATGGGCGAGCCATTGTTAAACTATGGTCCTACCGTTTCAGCACTCAGGCTAATGCTAGATGATCATTCCTATGGGTTATCGCGTCGACGAGTCACTTTATCGACCAGCGGTGTAGTACCCATGATGGATAAGCTGTCCCAAGATTGTCCGGTAGCACTAGCGGTATCGCTACATGCACCGAACGATGCGCTGCGTGATGATCTGGTGCCTCTGAATAAAAAATATCCGTTGGCCGAATTGATGCGCGCTTGTCAGCGCTACCTTGAATATGCACCGCGAGATTTCATCACGTTTGAGTATTGCATGTTAGATGGCGTTAACGATAGTGATTCGCATGCGAGAGAATTGATTGCTCTTGTGCGGGATGTTCCGTGCAAATTTAATTTAATTCCATTTAATCCGTTTCCTGAGTCGGGTCTTAAGCGTTCCGCTAACCCACGCATAAAAGCGTTTGCACAGGTACTGATGAATGCAGGAATTGTCACTACCATCCGAAAGACCCGGGGTGATGATATTGATGCAGCGTGTGGACAGTTGGCTGGTGAAATTCAAGATCGCACTCGCGTACAAGAGCGCACACAGAAGCTGGCGGAGTATCAAAAAAAATATGGTAAAGATTTTGGTCGAATCGTGGAGATTGGTGGGTGATGAGTAGAAGCTTACTGATCGTTTGTTGTCTGGCTATGGGTGCGTGTGCACCCGTGATGACCAACACATCCCTGTCGTCCGGCAACCGTGTCGAGTTAGAGCGTCGTGCGGAAATACGCATGCAGCTCGCCACGGCCTATTACAGTGAGGGTCAATACGCGACTGCTCTTTCTGAGTTAGACCAGGCTCTGCAAATTGGTGAGCGCAAGGCGGATGTTCTTGGTTTGCGTGGATTAGTACTTATGCAGCTTGGCGATGCGGAGGCTGCTTCCAAGAATCTGCAACAAGCGTTGCAGATCGAGCCAGATAATCCCAATCTTTTGAATAACATGGGATGGTTTTTGTGCGAGACCGGACAAACAGAACGATCCTTGCCCTTGTTCGAACGTGCAATCGCTAGCAAAGCCAATCAGTCACCAGCCAAAGCCATGATGAATGCGGGCCGTTGCAGCATGAAACTAGGGCGCCGTACGCAAGCTGAAGATTACTTCCGACGCGCACTTCAGGCTGACCCAGAGCAGATAGGTGCGCATTCCAGTTTAGGAAAATTAGCCTTCGAAGCGCATGACCTTAAACGCGCAAAACGTCACCTGCTGCTGGTAATTGCCAGCGGACGAGCAATGCCCGAAGATTTTTCTATCGCTATGGCAATTGAGCGCCAGCTAGGCGATAAGCTCGGCGAAGAAAGTATTGCAAGGCAGTGGCGTAAGCGTTACCCAGATGCGATGGTGTCGGGTAAATCAACCCTTGGTCTCGCCGATGAGTAATAAAGAATTAGAAAATTTGCCTGCCATCGAGGAGCTGAATAGCTCGGTCGAGGACTCATTGTCGGTTGACTCTGCGGTAGCAGTGGTTTACGAAAAATCGTTGTTGGCAACACTTCCAGGTCCCGTGCTGGCAGCCAAAAGAGAAGAATTACGTTGGTCTTTAGATGAGGCGGCAGAGCGACTTAAACTCACACCACGGCAAGTCGTTGCACTTGAAGCCAACGATTTTGCTGCATTACCTGGGATGTCGAGTGTTCGAGGTTTTGTTCGCTCGTATGCCAAGTTGGTGGGGTTGGATCCTGAACCTCTGTTAGAAATGATGGCTAATGAACCCAATCCAGCGCATGGCCACATGTTATTAAGGCGGCCGCTGCCTATGAATGGTTTTCCTGGGCGACGTGCTTCGTCTTCGCCCAGAAGAGCGGCTTGGATAAAAAAATTCGCTCTGTTAGTCGTTGTTGCCATCGGCGTGGCTGTTTTAGCTTACCAAGGTTATCGCCTGCCATGGGTATCCACAGCTATGTTCGATGACTTGCTACCTGAATTATCGTGGCCATCAATGTTTAGTTCGGTAGTGTTAGAAGAAAATCACTTAGAAAATCATTTAGAAAAAATAACGTTGGCGGTGTCGGAAACCATTTCTGGACCGCCTGTTCCTGTGGCCGATCCTTTGAAATCTCTTGAAGTGATTGTGACTCAAGATGCATGGGTTGAAATAACGACGATGAGTGGAATAAAAATTGTTTCGCGTCTGATGAAAGCAGGTAGTAAAGAACTGTTTGAAATTACCGAGCCTGTTGTTCTGATTGTAGGTAATGTATCGGGCGTTCAGGCGAAGCTGCGCGGCCAAGCACTTAATCTAAAGGCGGTTGCGCACGACAATGTATCCAAGCTTAATCTCAAGTGAGGTCACGATGAATTCTCGCCACTCAGATTTACCTATTCCTACAGGCCCTAGCGGACGACATGTCACTCGTAGCGTTCGTATTAGCCATGGCTCACGTGAGGTGATGGTTGGTGGTGATGCGCCCATCATGGTTCAATCCATGACCAATACTGATACGGCTGATGCAATTGCGACTGCAATACAAGTTAAAGAACTTGCGCGCGCCGGATCCGAAGTGGTTCGCATCACCGTCAACTCGCCCGAAGCAGCGGCGGCCGTTCCTGCTATTCGAGAGCAGCTCGACCGTATGGATATTGATGTCCCGTTAGTAGGTGATTTTCATTACAACGGTCATCAACTACTCACACAATATCCAGCGTGTGCTGATGCCTTATCTAAATATCGTATCAATCCCGGTAACGTGGGTCAGGGAGCTAAACGCGACACTCAGTTTGCACAGATGATTGAAGTCGCATGTAAACATCAAAAGCCTGTACGTATTGGTGTTAACTGGGGCAGTCTTGATCAATCCTTGCTCGCACGTGTGATGGATGAAAATGCCAAACGCGCCGACCCGTGGACTTCGCAGGCTGTGATGTACGAGGCCTTGGTTGTTTCAGCGTTAGAAAACGCGCGCAGAGCAGAAGAGCTGGGTTTGGCTGGCGATAAAATTATCCTCTCTTGCAAAGTCTCAGGCGTGCAGGATTTGATTGCTGTTTACCGAGAGCTTGCGCGTCGCTGCGATTACCCTTTGCATTTGGGTTTAACCGAAGCAGGCATGGGTAGTAAAGGCATTGTTGCTTCAACCGCCGCATTATCGGTGTTGCTGCAAGAAGGCATTGGCGACACCATACGTATTTCTTTAACGCCTGAGCCCGGTGGCGATCGCACGCGTGAAGTGATCGTCGGACAGGAAATTCTTCAAACCATGGGTTTACGCAAATTCACACCGATGGTGATTGCGTGCCCGGGTTGCGGTCGAACGACATCAACCGTGTTTCAAGAATTAGCTGATCGCATTCAAACTTACCTGCGTGAGCAAATGCCGGTGTGGAAAGGTACGTATCCCGGTGTGGAAGCGATGAATGTGGCCGTGATGGGCTGTATCGTTAACGGCCCTGGCGAATCTAAGCATGCCAACATCGGCATTAGTTTGCCCGGAACAGGCGAATCACCGGCAGCCCCTGTATTTGTGGATGGTGAAAAAACAGTCACCTTGCGTGGCGATCATATTGCTGAAGAATTTCAGGCGATAGTGCTGGACTATGTGAAAAATCGATATGGCTGAGACTAAAAAAAGTGAAAAAATCCTCGGAGTGAAGGGGATGAATGACGTTCTACCGGCTGATGCAGCGTTGTGGGAGTTGTTTGAAAATACCGTTCAATCGGTATTGAAAAGCTACGGCTATCAACAGATACGCACACCAATTGTTGAACCCACGTCTTTGTTTGCGCGTGGATTAGGTACGGTGACCGATATCGTTGAAAAAGAGATGTACTCATTTACCGATAGTATGAATGGTGATGAACTCACTCTGCGTCCAGAATGCACCGCAGGCGTGGTGCGGTCGGTACTTGAACACAACCTAACCTACGACGGACCAAAGCGTCTTTGGTACAGCGGTCCAATGTTCAGACACGAGCGCCCACAGCGCGGTCGGTATCGTCAATTTCATCAAGTGGGTGCAGAAGCGGTTGGTTTTAACGGTCCCGATATCGATGCTGAGCTCATCATGCTGTGTCAGCGACTCTGGGATGATTTGGGTTTGACCGACATTCGCTTAGAGATTAACTCTATCGGTGATGCACAAGAGCGCCAACGCCATAGAGAGGATTTGATTGCTTATTTTGAGCAGCATAAAGATCAGCTAGATGCCGATGCGCTGCGCCGTCTCAATAGCAATCCTTTGCGCATTCTCGATACCAAGAACCCTGCGATGCAAGATCTGGTGAATCAAGCGCCCAAGCTGCTCGATTATCTCGGTGATGAATCACGATCGCATTTTGAAGGAGTGCAGCAACTACTTCGAAATAACAGCATTCCTTTCACCATCAACCCGCGTTTGGTGCGTGGTATGGATTATTACAATCGCACGGTCTTTGAGTGGATTACCGATCAGTTAGGCTCTCAGGGTACGGTCTGTGGCGGCGGACGCTATGACCCCTTGGTTGAAATTTTCGGCGGCAAACACACGCCAGCCGTAGGTTTTGCGATGGGAGTCGAGCGTTTGCTCGAGCTTATGAAGGCCAGTTCCGAGACCGTCTCCGTCAGTCAATGCGATATTTATCTGGTACACCAGGGTGAGGCAGCACAAACCCAAGCCTTTACCTTGGGTGAGCGGTTACGGGATGCCGGCTTCGATGTTGTGCTACATTGCGCCTCGGCTGGCAGTCTGGGAAGCTTCAAATCGCAAATGAAACGTGCCGACAGCAGTGGTGCTGCCTATGCCGTTATTCTTGGCGAGGATGAAATCAAGCTCGGCACGGCAACGATCAAGTATTTGCGCGAAACCGATCTGCAAAAAAATCAGCAAAGCATAGAGCTGGCCGCCGTAGTTGATCACTTAATTGATCATATGACTGGCCAAGACGATCACAACCACGTGCATTTGCATGCGGGACAAATTCATACCCATCATTAAAATTATCATGGCATACGATCACGAAGAACAAGAACAGTTAGCAACGCTTAAAGCGTGGTGGAATCAGTATGGAAATATGGTTACTTGGTTCGTGACCGCCGTACTAGTGGCATTCGCCGCCTGGTCTGGCTGGAAATACTACCAACGCGATCAGTCGTCCAAGGGCGTAATGCTCTACGAAGAAATCGTAAAGGCAGCTGAGGCTAAAGATCCAGCGAAATTGGCTAGGGCGACTGAAGATATCAAGGCTCGATTTAGTGGTACACCTTATGCGCAGATGGGTTTGCTGTTGGCAGCAAAAGCGTCGTTTGAAGCAAACGATGTTAAGTCAGCCAAAGCAGATCTACAGTGGATCGTAGACAACGGGCACACCGACGAATTTAAAGCGATTGCTCGTATTCGTCTGGCCGGTTTGCTCCTCGATGAAAAAGCTTACGACGAAGGTTTGAAACTGTTAACTGCAGAATTTCCTGAGCAATTTGGGGCTTTGGTAGCGGACCGTCGTGGCGATCTTTTGTTTGCGCAAAACAAGCTCGATGACGCTCGCAAAGAATTTAAAACAGCGCTTGAAAAAACAGAAATTAAAAATCCTGCGCGCCAGTTAATACAGCTCAAATTAGACGCGCTGGGCGGTAACGCTAAGTCTGCGGGCTAGGCGAGGAAACTATGCGACATTCCCAGCTTGTTTTACTAGCGGCGGCGTTATTGATGGCCGGTTGCTCTTCACTGAATCCTTTTGCGGCAAAGCCCAAAAACTCACCTGCTGATCTGGTTAGTTTTAAACCGACGATGGCGGTTCGAACTATCTGGTCGGTGAACATTGGTAAGGCTGGTGATTATCATCTGAAGCCAGTTTTCAATAATGGCCGACTGTATGCTGCTAATCAGTCCGGCGAAGTCGTGTGTGTCGACGTATCGAACGGCAATATCCTCTGGAAAAGTAAAACAGGCATGTCGCTTAGTGCCGGCGTTGGTGCAGATGCGGGTACAGTTGTTGTTACGGGCGCTGATGGAACAGTGCAAGCGCTAGATGCTACGAATGGACAGACGCGCTGGAAGTTTCAAGCATCGACAGAAATTTTATCGGCACCAGCCGTGGGTAGTGGCACGGTAGTGGTGCGCAGCGTTGACAATCGAATTGTTGCGCTCGATGCTGAATCTGGTTCTCGACGTTGGTATTTGCAGCGCACTGCGCCGCCTTTAGCGTTGCGTTCAGCACCGGGAATTATTGTTTCCGATGGTTTGGCGTATGTAGGTTTGCCTGCAGGTCGCATGATCGCCTTATCTGTACTGACCGGAGCACCTCGCTGGGAAGCAGCGATTGCCGAACCTAAAGGCGCGACCGAGCTTGAGCGCGTCTCTGATGTATCCGGCGAGCCAGCTTTACTGGGCCGTGATATTTGTGCGAGCTCGTATCAAGGACGAGTTGCCTGCGTCGATATCGGCAACGGAACATTGCGTTGGGCACGAGAGCTATCAGCGGCGGTTGGTCCGGGAATTGATCAACGCTATGTTTTTACTGCCGATGAAAAAGGTAACCTGCAGGCATTCGCTCGCGAGACGGGTAGCAGTGTTTGGCGTAATACCAGTTTGAGTTGGCGTGGTTTGTCAGCACCGGTTTCTTTCGGACGCGCTATTGCTGTGGGTGATCGTCAGGGTCAGCTGCATTTTTTCTCCCGCGAAGAGGGAGCGCTGTTGGCACGTATTGCTACCGATGGCAGTGCGATTCGTGCGACCCCAGTGGTAGCAGGAGCTAATCTCATCGTTCAAACCCAAGATGGAAAATTGATGGCGATTGCGTCGGACTAAGGGTCCGACTACGTCTCAATTTCTCGCGCCTGCAGGAAAGTCGTAAGCTTTCCAGAGATATTTCATGAAGCCCGTCATTGCACTCATAGGCCGACCTAACGTCGGCAAATCCACTTTATTCAACCGACTCACGCGTTCGCGCGATGCGTTGGTTGCTGACTTGCCTGGATTGACTAGAGACCGTCACTACGGTGAAGGAAGAATCGGTGAGCGTCCATTTTTGGTGATCGATACCGGCGGTTTTGAACCGGTCGCTAAAGAGGGCATCGTTCATGAGATGGCCAAGCAAACTCGACAAGCTATCGTCGAAGCGGATGTCGTTGTATTTATCGTCGATGGTCGCCAAGGTTTAACGCCCCACGACAAAACGATTACAGATTTCCTGCGTAAATCCGGTCGACAAGTGATGTTGGTCGTGAATAAATCCGAAGGCATGAAATATACGTCCGTTACGGCCGATTTTTATGAGCTTGGTTTGGGTGATCCCTACGTTATTTCTGCGGCTCATGGAGATGGTGTCGCAGACCTGGTTGATCAAGCACTTGATATCGCTATCGAAGGTAAGCCAGAAGAAGAAAACGAAGAGGCACCGCAGAAAGGTATAAAGATTGCGATTGTTGGTCGACCCAATGTGGGGAAGTCAACCATGGTGAACACGCTGTTGGGTGAAGAACGCGTCATTGCATTCGATATGCCGGGTACGACCCGTGATTCGATAGAAATTCCGTTTGAGCGTAACGGTAAACATTACACATTGATTGATACGGCAGGTATACGACGCAAAGGAAAAGTTTTTGAAGCGATAGAGAAATTTTCTGTAGTCAAAACCTTGCAATCAATTTCAGAAGCCAATGTGGTTTTGCTTTTACTCGATGCGCAACAAGATATTTCTGAACAAGATGCACACATTGCAGGATTTATTCTCGAATCAGGTCGTGCCTTGGTAGTTGGTATCAACAAATGGGATGGACTAACGTCAGATCATCGTGATCATATCAAACGTGAAATTGATCGTAAGCTCACGTTTTTGACTTTCGCCAAATTTCATTACATTTCCGCATTGAAATCAACGGGCATTATGCAGATGTTGAAATCGATTGATGCTGCTTATGCGGCTGCGATGGCAAAGCTACCTACACCTCAGCTAACACGCGCGTTACAAGAAGCATTGGATCACCAACAGCCACGTCGGAAAGGGTCGATTCGCCCTAAGTTGAGATATGCCCATCAGGGTGGCCAAAATCCGCCTATCATTGTCATCCACGGCAATGCGTTAGAGGCAATTGATTCCAGTTACAAACGTTATCTAGAAAAACATTTTCGCGATAGTTTTTCATTAACCGGTACACCATTGAGAATAGAATTCCGTTCTGGCAAAAACCCTTTTTCCAGACAGGAATAAAATCATTTTTCGACGAGTCTGTTTGCCAGTGTGAGGCAAATCGATTACATTCGCGAGAAGCGGTTATTTTGGGCGCTTGTACTTTCATGCCCCGCCCCCATTTGCATAACTTAACAATAAAACGGAGCTTCCATGAGCAACAAAGGGCAACTGCTTCAGGATCCTTTCTTGAACGCCTTACGAAAAGAGCACGTTCCTGTTTCCATTTATTTAGTGAATGGCATCAAACTTCAGGGGCACGTGGAATCATTCGATCAATACGTTGTGTTACTGCGCAACACCGTAACCCAAATGGTTTACAAACACGCTATTTCCACCGTGGTTCCAGCGCGCGCGGTTAATCTCAATACTGAACAGGCTCCCGAGTAAGATTTCAACCTGCTCGGGTTGGCCAGGGTTTATTACATGCGTGCTGTTTTGGTTGGTGTTGATTTTGGCAAGCTTGATTTCGTTTCCAGTCTTGAAGAATTGGCATTGTTGTCAAAAACGGCAGGCGCCCAGCCGGTCGCCAGCGTAACTGGCAAACGGTCATCTCCCGATGCAGCCTTGTTTGTTGGATCAGGCAAGGCTGATGAAGTTCTCGACACCATCAATGATCTCGAAGCCGAGGTTGCCATTTTCAATCATGCGCTATCACCAGCGCAGCAGCGCAACCTCGAACGCCATCTCAAGGTTCGTGTCGTCGATCGAACCAGTCTGATTCTTGATATCTTTGCTCAGCGAGCTCAGAGCCACGAAGGTAAGGTTCAGGTCGAACTAGCCCAACTGCAGCACCTTGCCACCCGACTGATCCGCGGCTGGACCCACTTGGAGCGCCAAAAAGGGGGCATCGGTTTACGCGGCCCGGGTGAAACTCAGCTGGAAACCGATAGGCGACTGATCGGAGCTCGGGTCAAAGCCTTGCGCGCCAAGCTTGATAAGTTGCAACGGCAGCGCAATACCCAGCGTCGATCGCGCGAACGCAATCGCACTTTTTCTGTCTCCCTGGTGGGCTATACCAATGCGGGCAAGTCGACTCTTTTTAATAATATGACCAAGGCTGGCGTTTATGCAGCCGATCAGTTGTTTGCGACCTTGGATACCACCTCGCGTCGCATCCATCTTGGTGAATATGGCAACGTTGTTATTTCGGATACGGTGGGATTTATTCGGGATTTGCCGACGCAATTAGTCGCCGCCTTTCGCGCGACGTTGGACGAGACCGTTCACGCCGATTTACTGCTACATGTGGTTGATGCGGCGAGTCCGGTGCGCGATGACCAGATCGAGCAGGTCAACGCTGTTTTGCAGGAGATTGGGGCAGATCATGTGCCTCAAATCCTGGTCTGGAACAAGATCGACGTCGCCGGCTTAGAGCCGGGGATAGAGCATGATGAATATGATAAAATTCGACGTGTTTTTGTCAGCGCCCAGACTGGCGAAGGGATTGATTTGCTTAGGCAGGCAATTGCCGGCTTCGCGCAGGCAGGCGGCGCTAGTCCAGGGCATTTCCCGCCCGACGATTCCAGGCTGAGCGAGCGCAGCGACGAGATAATTCCCTAACTGCACAACTGACGACGGTGCCGACTTCCGTTGGTATCGAATCAGCGTTTCATTCAAGATGAAAAAAGACCTCAACTCGGAACGTCCCAGCAAGCTCGGATCTCTCGCAAAGAAATTCGGCCTAAGTTTTTCTTTGAACGATCCACGCTGGGGTCGCGGCTCCCAAGATAATAACGACCAGGACTCTCGTCAAAATAGTCGCAAGCCTAATGATGGCCCGCCTGATCTTGATCAACTCTGGCGTGACTTCAATCAACGCCTGAATCGACTTTTCGGTGGCCAAGGTGGCGGCCGTGATGGGGGTGAAGGCGGCGGATCCAGCGATGGACATGGCGCTGGTATTAGCGCAGGCGTCGTCGCTGTCGTGATCGGCTTCCTCTGGTTGGTTAGTGGCTTTTTTATCGTGCAAGAAGGTCAAACAGGCGTTGTTATGACCTTCGGCAAATTCAGCCATTCGACACAGCCGGGATTCAACTGGCGCTGGCCCTATCCGATACAAGCACACGAAGTGGTCAACCTATCTCAGGTTAGAACGGTGGAGATTGGTTATCGCAGCAACGTGCGCAACAAGTTGGCGCGTGAGTCCTTAATGCTCACCGATGATGAAAACATCATCGATATTCAATTCGCTGTTCAATACCGACTTAAAGATGCCTCGGAGTGGGTGTTCAATAATCGCGATCAGGAAGAAACCGTCAAAGAAGTCGCTGAGACAGCTATTCGCGAAATCGTCGGTAAAAGCAAAATGGATTTTGTGTTGTATGAGGGGCGCGAAAAAGTGGCGTTCGATACCAGCACTTTGATGCAGCACATTCTGGATCGCTACAAGATTGGCGTGTTAGTTACCAACGTTACGATGCAAGCAGTGCAGCCACCTGAACAAGTACAGGCAGCATTTGATGACGCTGTTAAAGCCGGTCAAGATCGCGAACGTCAAAAAAATGAAGGGCAAGCTTACGCTAACGACGTAGTACCAAAAGCTCGTGGTGCAGCCTCACGGCTTTTGCAAGAATCTGAAGGTTATCGCTCACGAGTGATTGCGAATGCAGAAGGTGAAGCTGCGCGTTTCTCGAAAATTTTGACTGAATACCAAAAGGCTCCAGGCATCACACGCGATCGTATGTATATCGAAGCGATGCAGCAGATTTTTTCAAGCACAACCAAGGTCATGGTGGATACCAAATCCAGCAACAGCATGATCTATTTACCGCTCGATAAATTGATCGCTCAAACCGCTGCTGAGTCAGCTGCGGGTGTCCATGCACCCGCTGCGCCAATAAGTGAAACTGTGCCCTCTACTGAAGGTGCGCGCGCCCCAGAACCACGTGCTCGCGAAAATCGCAGCACACGTGACAGGGAGTCACGCTAATGAACCGTATAATTTCTACTGCTATTGCCAGCGTCATTGCACTGGCCATTTTGATGTCCACGCTGTTCGTTGTGGATCAACGGCAGTTTGCTATCGTGTTTGCGCTCGGTGAAGTCAAGCAAGTCATTAAGGAACCTGGCCTGCATTTCAAATTGCCACCGCCATTCCAAAACGTGATCTTCCTCGATAAACGTATTTTGACTTTAGATACGCCTGAGCCAGATCGCTTTATTACCGCAGAAAAGAAAAACATACTGGTTGATGCGTTTGTTAAGTGGCGCATCGTTGATCCACGACTCTACTTCATCAGTTTTGGTGGTGACGAACGTCGTGCACAAGATCGTATGGCACAAATCGTTAAAGCAGCGTTGAATGATGAAATCACCAAACGCACCGTACGCGAAGTGATTTCGGGCGAGCGTGGCAAAGTGATGGATGCCATTCGCACTAAAGTGTCTGAAGAAGCGAAGCAAATCGGTGGCGAGATTATCGACGTTCGCTTAAAGCGTGTTGATTACGTGGAGCAGATCAATAACTCAGTCTACGAGCGTATGAAATCTGAGCGCGCTCGCGTGGCGAATGAATTGCGTTCTACCGGTTCGGCTGAATCCGAAAAAATTCGCGCCGATGCTGATCGTCAGCGCATCGTAATTCTTGCTGAAGCCTATAAACAGGCTGAATCAGTGCGAGGCGAGGGCGATGCCAAGGCAGCTCGTATTTATGCGCAGGCATTCGGTCAGAATCAAGAGTTCTACAAATTCATACGCAGCCTAGAAGCCTATCGCGAGAGTTTTAAAACTCGCAGCGATGTGCTGGTGATTGATCCTAATTCGGAGTTCCTGAAGTATTTCAAGGCACCCGGCGGCGCCCGTAAATAAGGTTGCCAGGTGTCGTCCACTCTGCTGATCACGCTGGGCTTGCTTTGCCTGTTAGAGGGGATGTTTCCATTCCTCTCGCCGGCGCGCTGGCGTCAGACCTTCTTGCAGCTGGCAAGCCTGACGGACGGTCAGATCCGATTTTTTGGTCTGATCGCCATCGTGTTTGGTATGCTGCTACTCGCTCTACGATTCCTCCTTTCTGAAGCTTGATTGTCATGCCTAATTGGCTACTTCCCGAGAATATTGCTGACGTACTCCCGTCCGAAGCGCGCAAGATTGAAGTCTTGCGCCGCGCGATGCTGGATAACTTTCGACGTTTTGGTTATGAGTTAGTGATGCCACCGATGTTGGAGTACGTGGAATCATTAATGCCATTCCCTGACCATGACATGGATCTGCGCATGTTCAAACTGGTTGATCAGTTATCTGGCCGCACTATGGGTCTGCGTGCTGATATGACGACACAAGTGGCACGCATTGATGCGCATTTACTCAATCGAAAATCCGTCACACGATTGTGTTACGCAGGCAGCGTTTTGCAGGCACGCCCGTCGGGCTTTCATGCCACGCGCGAGCCGCTGCAAATCGGTGCTGAAATTTATGGGCATGCAGGTGTAGAAGCCGATGAAGAAATTCAGTCACTCGCTTTAGCTTCCCTTCGCATGGCAGGCTTGTCGAATGTCACCTTAGATTTATCGCATAACGCCATTTTGAATGCCATTCTGGAAGGCGATGCAAATGCGCAGCGTCATCAAGCTGAGTTAGTCGCTATGCTGCGTGCAAAAGATTTACCGCAGTTGATTGAATTTGTGTCGGGATTTGCAGCGCCTGTGCGTGATGCACTCTCTGCGTTGATGACTTTGCATGGCGATATCAGCGTGCTAGATCGTGCACGTAAAGTACTTCCTTCTAATCCAAAAATTCATCATGCCTTAGATGAGCTCTCGCTGTTGGCCAAAGCAGCAGGTGCAGTGAATATCAATATTGATTTAGCGGATCTCTCGGGTTATCAATACGAGAGCGGTGCGATGTTTGCGTTGTATGTGGCAGGCCTTCCAAATGCCGTAGCTCGTGGTGGTCGCTATGATCATGTGGGCGAAGTCTTTGGCCGAGCCAGACCAGCAACAGGATTTTCTTTAGATTTGCGTGAACTCGCGCGCTTGCTGCCAGCAGCAACTGCTGTCAGTGCCATTCGTGCACCTTGGGGTAGAGAGCCTGCATTGACCGATCTGATTACGTCGTTGCGCGAGCAGGGTGAAATTGTGATTCAGTTATTGCCCGGTGAAGAAAGTAGCCAACAAGAATTCGAGTGTGATCGCGAGATCATTGCCGACAAAAATAAATTCATCATCAGAAAGCTGTAGAAATCATGGCTAGAAATGTCGTTGTTATCGGTACCCAATGGGGAGATGAAGGAAAAGGAAAAGTCGTCGACTGGCTGACTGATCATGCTCAGGGCGTCGTTCGTTTTCAAGGTGGCCACAATGCGGGACACACACTCGTAATTGGTGGTCAAAAGACAGCATTGCAGCTGATCCCATCAGGCATTATGCGAGCTGGGGTGGCCTGCTATATCGGCAATGGTGTGGTGCTGTCGGTGCCTGATTTGCTGCGAGAAATCGATAAGCTGGAAGCGTCGGGTATTGAAGTCGCCAATCGTTTAAAAGTATCGGAAGCGTGTCCAGTCATTCTGCCTTATCACACAGCGTTAGATGCTGCGCGTGAAGCTAAGCGTGGCGATGCAAAAATTGGTACCACAGGTAAGGGCATAGGCCCAGCCTATGAAGACAAAGTAGCTCGTCGCGCTATTCGCGTTGCTGATTTGTTGAATGAAAAACGCCTGGAAGAGAAACTGCGCGAAAATCTTGATTATCACAACTTCGTACTCGTTAATTACCTGAAGGCTAAAGCAGTTGATTTTCAAAGTACTTTTGATACGGCTTTAGCGTCGGTTCCAAGAATTCGTCCGATGGTGACCGATGTCTCGAGTGCTTTGTATGCTGCTCACAAAGCCGGTGCGAATTTATTGTTTGAAGGTGCACAAGGTAGCTTGCTCGATGTCGATCATGGCACCTATCCGTTTGTAACCTCCAGCAATTGTGTGGCTGGTAATGCTGCTGCAGGCTCGGGCGTCGGGCCCAACATGTTGCACTACATTTTAGGTATTACGAAAGCGTATACAACGCGCGTAGGTTCCGGACCCTTCCCATCAGAATTGCCGACCGATCAAGGCATAGGACAACATCTATCGTCGGTTGGACATGAATTCGGAACCGTGACTGGCCGTGCACGTCGCTGTGGTTGGTTTGATGCTGCTTTATTGAAGCGCTCAGTGCAGATCAATGGCGTATCAGGTATGTGCCTGACTAAGCTGGATGTGTTGGATGGTTTGGAATCATTAAAGCTGTGCACGGGTTATCGTTTGCATGGAAAGCAGGTAGATATTTTTCCAGTGGGTGCCGAAGAAGCAGCGGCATGCGAACCTATTTATGAAGAAATGCCAGGTTGGACTGAGCCTACTGTCGGCGTTAAGTTAATGAAGGATTTGCCTGCGAATGCGCAGGCGTATGTGAAACGCATCGAAGAATTAGTGGGCGTGCCGGTAGATATGGTTTCAACCGGCCCTGATCGTGAAGAGACTATCGTTTTGCGTCATCCGTTTGAATGATGTAAGCGTATGACGACCTCGGCAGATGCTAGCCATTTATGGATTTCGTGGGATGACTATCATCGGTCTATCGAAAATCTGGCTAAGCAGGTGCAAGAGTCAGCGTGGACGTTTGATCATGTTCTTTGTTTAGCGCGAGGTGGGTTGCGTCCGGGAGATGTGTTTTCGCGGCTATTTAACGTCCCGCTTTCTATTCTCACTGTGAGTTCTTATCGTGAAGAAGGTGGTACTCAGCGTGGTCAGCTTTGTATATCAGACAGAATAACGTCGACAACAGACACGTTAATTGGACGTCTGCTTTTAATCGATGATTTAGTGGATTCGGGCATCACTCTGAATAGAGTTAAGGATTGGTTACTGGTTCATCACCCTGAAATTAGCGAGCTTCGATCAGCTGTTATTTGGTACAAAGAAAATTCAACTGAGCGGCCAGATTATTTTGCTCATTTCGTTACAGGTAATCCGTGGATACATCAGCCGTTTGAGTTGTACGACCAGATGACACCAAATACGTTGTAGCAGAACTATCGTTCAAGGAAAGCATATGAATGACAATGAACGTGTGAATAAGACGCTGAGCGATTTAAAAAATGCTCAGAATAATCTCGATGCTTTAGATCGAGAACATGAAGAATTGATGGCGCGACTGGCGAATGCGCGACTTGCGCAGCAACGTATGACGTACTACTTAATCGCCATCGTTGTCGTCGCTGCAGGAATGATTATTGGTTCACTGTATTTCGCAGCAAAGAATATGTAGCGCTTTTGATTGGGACAAAAAAAGAGCTTGCGAAAGCAAGCTCTTAATCTGCTGGTGCCCACGGAGGGACTCGAACCCCCACACCTTGCGGCACATGGACCTGAACCATGCGCGTCTACCAATTCCGCCACGTGGGCCAAAAGAAGGCGAGATTATAGCGGATAAATCCCGCAAGTCAACAAAGCCAAGTGTTAGGGCCTGTGAATGCACGATGTCATAGTGATTTAACTAATTAGGAATAAGCTCTTTTAGTCTTTATCAACCGAATGTACTACTGAGCAAAGCGAGTGCCGCTCCGTTACACTATTCTTGTTTAATCAACTTACTTTCAATACCATCTTTTGAGCCACTATCCGTATAGCATTCCCAGTCGAGAAGAAATTCTGGGCGTATTGCGTAAAGCATCTGATCCGCAGACACTGTCTTCCATTGCCGATGCTTTGTCTGTTAAAGAATCTGAGCTGGATGGTTTGACCCGTCGATTAGCCGCTATGGAGCGTGACGGTCAAATCAAACCAGATCGTAAAGGTCGCATACAACTGGCGAATACCGCGAATTTCATTGAAGGTCGAGTTTCCTGTCATCGCGATGGCTATGGTTTTTTATTGCCGGATGAAGGCGATGATGTTTTTCTTCCCGAAAAAGAAATGCAAAAAGTTTTGCATGGCGATCGGGTGCAAGTGCGAGTTACTGGTTTAGATAGACGCGGACGACCCGAGGGCACCATTGTTGAAGTATTAGCGCGTGCTAATACGCATGTCATTGGCCGCTTAGTGCATGAAAACGGCGTTTGGTTAGTTGTGCCTGAAGATAAGCGTATCGCGCACGATATTTTGCTTGCTGTCGCACCCGGCAAAGCGAAAGCTGGGCAGGTCGTTAGCGTAGAACTCACCGAACAACCCTCGCGCTATAGTCAGCCGATAGGAAAAATCAGCGAAGTGTTGGGTGAGATTGATGACCCCGGCATGGAAATAGAAATTGCTGTGCGCAAGTATGGCGTTCCGCACGAGTTTTCAGAGTCTGCAAAAGCGGCTGCAGCAAAACTACCCTCCGAAGTGAAGCCTGCCGATCTTGAAGATCGAGTTGATTTGCGTGACATACCGTTAGTGACAATTGACGGTGAAGATGCGAGAGATTTTGATGATGCGGTGTATTGCGAACCGATAAAAATTGGACGCGGTACGGGATTCCGACTCATTGTGGCGATTGCTGATGTCAGCCATTATGTGAAACCGAATGATGCATTAGATGTTGATGCACTTGAGCGTAGTACGTCAGTGTATTTTCCGCGCAGGGTTATACCGATGCTGCCGGAAAAATTATCTAATGGTTTGTGCTCATTAAATCCCGGTGTCGATCGACTGACCATGGTGTGTGATGCTGTGATCAACGCCAAAGGCGATATTCAAGCCTATCAGTTCTATCCTGCAGTGATTCATTCTGCTGCGCGCTTAACCTATACCGAAGTCGCTGCCGTGCTAGGTAACACGCGTGGCCCAGAGGCAACGCGTCGTGCTGCATTGCTGCCGCACCTACAAAATCTTTATGACTTGTTTCAAGTGCTGCTGCAGTCGCGTCGTCTGCGTGGTGCGATTGATTTTGAAACGACAGAGACCTACATCGTTTGCAATGCCGCAGGCAAGATAGAACAAATTTTGCCACGTACCCGAAACGATGCGCACAAATTAATTGAAGAATGCATGTTGGCGGCAAACGTTTGTGCCGCTGATTTCATGGAGCGTAACAAGCATCACGGTATGTTTCGTATCCATGCTGGCCCAACAGAACAAAAGCTCAATCAATTACGCACGTTTCTAAAGCAATTAGGTTTGTCGCTCGGTGGTTCCGGTAGCCCTGCAGCATCGGACTACGCCGAGTTGATGGAAAAAATAAAACTTCGACCTGATGCCATCATGCTTCAGACCATGCTACTTCGCTCCATGCAGCAAGCAGTCTATAGCCCTGACAATATTGGACATTTCGGTTTGTCTTACGATGCCTATGCGCATTTCACCAGCCCGATTCGACGCTATCCGGATTTGCTAACGCATCGAGTGATCAAGGCTATTTTGCACGGTAAGCGCTATCACCCAAAAGATATAGAGACCGAAAATTTAAATACTCAGCTGTCTCCTGCAGCACGCAAGATGCAGGCAAAAGATAGAGCCGCCGGTAAGAAAAAATCTGAGGGCGATGTAGCTATTTGGGAAGCACTCGGCATACATTGCTCAGCTAATGAACGGCGCGCGGATGAAGCCTCGCGTGATGTTGAAGCTTGGCTGAAATGTTACTTTGTGCGCGATAAACTCGGTGAAGAATTTACCGGCACGATTTCAGGCGTGGCAGCATTCGGAATTTTTGTACAACTCGATGCCTTGTTCATTGAAGGTATGGTTCACGTCACGGATCTGGGCTCAGACTTTTTTCAATTTGACGAAGCTCGACATGAATTGCGTGGCGAGCGAACCGGTATGCGCTATCAGTTAACCGATAGAGTGACCGTGCAAGTAAGTCGAGTCGATCTTGATGCGCGGCGTATTGATTTGCGATTGGTACGTGAGCCTGGTATTCGCACACAATTGAAAAACGAAGCACGACGAGCCGATGAAGGGCAAGGACGTTCGCGCTTATCAGGCGCGAAAAAAGCGGCGAAGCAGGCGGCAAAGAAAACAGCTAAAAAAGCAGCTCCCAAAATGCCAGATAGCGCTAAAGCGCGTAAAGCAAAGCCAGCTAAAACCGCTGCACGCTCCGGTCAAAAGAAACGTAAATAACACCGAGCCTTAGCTCACTGACCATAAAACAATGAAGACCAAACTCCTTTTCGGATTTCATGCAGTTGCCGCACGCATTCGTCATGATGCATCGACCATAGAAGAAATTTATGTTGATGCCGCTCGTCATGATCGACGTATGGGCGATCTTTTGCGCTCCGCTAAATCCGCTAATGTGCGGATCATTCAGGCAGACGATCAGCGACTGGACGCTATGGTGGGCACTCGCCGGCATCAAGGCGTGGTAGCGCGTGCGGGTGAAATCTCGCTCGCTCGTAATTTGTCTGAATTAATCGATGGCATTCAAGGGCCACCTTTGTTGTTGCTGCTTGATGGTGTGACCGACCCGCATAATTTGGGTGCGTGCTTACGTGTTGCCGATGGTGCTGGCGCGCATGCCGTGATTGCACCTAAGGATAGAGCCGTGGGTTTAAACGCAACCGCAGCGAAAGTCGCTAGTGGTGCAGCTGACAACGTGCCGTACATTACTGTGACCAATCTGGCGCGTGCTATGCGCGAGCTGCAGGAACACGATATTTGGCTAACAGGCACGACAGATGATGCAGAAAGCACGATCTACGATGTCGACTACACCGGAGGCGTCGCTTTTGTCATGGGCTCTGAAGGTGAGGGCATGCGGCGTTTAACCCGCGAGAATTGCGATCGTTTAGTCAGCTTGCCTATGCTTGGCTCGGTTGAAAGTCTGAACGTGTCAGTGGCCTCGGGTATCTGCCTGTACGAGGCGAGACGTCAACGCTTGATAGTGCCGACCGCCTAGTACAGTGGGTGATTGGGTCTGATTCTTCCAAATACCCTAAAATTCACTTTTTACTGATTTATCGACATTCATGTTTAGCCGCCTCAGGGAAGACATCGCTAGCATCATGGCACGTGACCCCGCCGCCCGCAGTTCATGGGAGGTGTTGACGTGCTATCCCGGCCTGCATGCCATCGTGTTACACCGCTGGTCTAGTGCATGCTGGCGCCATGGCTTTAAATGGATGGGGCGTTTTATTTCGCATATGGCCCGTGGATTAACCGGCATTGAGATTCACCCCGGCGCCACCATAGGTCGACGCGTTTTTATCGATCATGGCTTTGGCGTTGTGATCGGTGAGACTGCTGATATCGGTGACGATTGCACTATCTACCAAGGCGTCACTCTGGGTGGTACATCACTATCCAAAGGAACCAAGCGACACCCGACCTTAGAGCGCGGTGTGATCATTGGCGCGGGTGCCAAAGTGTTGGGCTCGTTTACTGTGGGCGAGGGCGCTAAGATTGGCTCGAACGCAGTCGTCGTCAAAGAAGTCCCTGCGGGTGCCACCGCAGTCGGTAATCCTGCACGCATCATCGAAAAAACGGCAGCCACTGAACGTGAAGACGCAACAGCAAAAATGTTTGCTGCGTATGGCTTGACAGCGAATGGTGACGATCCGTTGTCAAAAGCTTTGCACGGTCTGATCGACAATGCGTCTAGTCAGGAATTACAGTTAGTAAAAATTCTCGAAGCACTCAAAGCCGCTGGTATAGCGTGTGAGACCGTCGTCGAGCTGGATAAATTCAATCCGGAAAAGCTGAATAAATTAGTTGAGTGATTTAGATCTTTTGCAATCGATTATGTGAATTCAGCACAATGACGAAGTTTGAGCATAACCAATCTTGACTGCTCTTTTGAGGTTGCGCAAAATGCAAGCATTGATCCGATGAGGTTTGTATGCCTACAATCAGTGCGTTCTACGGGATTTTGATTCGTATGTTTTTTAACGATCATTCACCCCCGCATTTTCATGCGATTTATTCTGAACATGAGGCGATCATCAATATCGAAGGTTTGTTCATTTCGTCAGGATACCTTCCTAGGCGCGCCCTTGAGCTTGTGTTAGATTGGGCTGAGTTGCATCAACACGAATTGCTTGAAGATTGGAATCTGTGCAAGGCGAAACAACAACCCAAAGCAATTATTCCTTTGAAGTGAGGCTCGTATGGAATGGCAAGTCGTTGACGTAAAGACTATTTCACCGCTGAGTATTCAGGTAACGTTTGCAGATGGGACGTCAGGTAAGGTGGTATTCGAAACCAGCCATTTAACTGGTGTATTTGAAGTTCTTAAAGATCCTGAAATTTTCCGGCAAGCCTACATTGAACATGGCGCAGTAACTTGGCCTGGAAAAATCGATCTGGCACCGGATGCGATGTATCACGCTATCAAGCAATCGGGCGAGTGGATACTGAATTAATCAAACCTGTTTCAAACGCTCAGAGTTTATTCTTCGACGGAAGCATCTCACACTCTGATAGCGTGCAATTCACCTGCGCTATCCAACGCTAACCAGCCACCACGACGCTTATCCGCAGCACTCTGTTCAATCGCTCCACTTGCTTCACAATCCCAATCCGGCAATACATAGCGCACTCCTTCGGGAGTGTGATGAATGTCTGGCCTATGCGTGTGACCATGAATCAGTAGATTAACTCCATGCATTTTAAATAGCGTAGCTATCTGTTCGGTATTCACATCCATGATCGCCATGGATTTTTCTTTTTGCGCAGCACGGCTGCCTTCGCGCATACCAGCGATGATGCTCTTGCGTTCCGCAAGCGGGCGTGCAAGAAATGCCGCTTGCCATTCGGGATTGCGAACTTGCGTGCGAAACGTCATATAAGCCGTATCGTCCGTACACTGTGCATCACCATGCACGAGTAGGATTTTTTTGCCGGCTATGTCAGCCACATGAGGTTCATTTAATAAAGTCAGTCCGGCTGCTGCAGCGAAAACGGGGCCGACTAAAAAATCTCGATTACCACTGAGCCAAAATATCTTCGTACCTTGATCAGAAACGCGTTTTAGTTCTTGGCAGACTTGTTGAGGAAATGGTGAATCCACATCATCATCACCTGGCCAGTACTCAAATAGATCGCCCAGCAAATAGAGTTGAGTCGCATGCACTGCTTCATTTTTTAAAAATGCAAAAAACGCCGCTAAGGTCTTCGGTGTGTCTGGACTCAAATGCAGATCTGAAACAAAAAGCGCAACCATCGTCGGTTGCGCTTTTGCTGTAGGTGATGTTGAGAGTGAACTCATGTCAGATCAAACGACTTCAGCCTTTTCAATCACGACAGTCTCGACAGGCACATCAGAAAACATACTCTTACGTCCGGTTTTAACGGCACGAATCGCGTCAACAACATCCTCGCCATCAGAGACTTTGCCAAATACTGCGTAGCCCCAACCATCAGAGCCAGGGTAGTTTAGAAAGTCGTTGTCGCCAACGTTAATGAAAAACTGAGCAGTCGCTGAATGCGGATCTGACGTGCGCGCCATTGCGATCGTGTAACGATCATTTTTAAGGCCATTTTCAGCCTCGTTATCAATCGGATCGTTGGTAGGTTTTTGTTTCATATCAGGTTCGAAGCCGCCGCCCTGAATCATGAAGCCATCGATCACCCGATGAAAAATAGTGCCATCGTAGTGGCCAGACTTAACGTAATTGACAAAATTCTCAACGGACTTGGGTGCTTTTTCTACGTCAAGCTCCAGCGTAATGGCGCCGTGATTAGTGGTGAGTACAACATTCATAAACGTGCTGCTCCTAAATCAATACGATTAAATTAATCAATCATGGATGCGGATTCAATGATGACATTCGCTTTGGGTTTGTCTCGTCTGTCTGTTTCGACGACCTGAATTTTATTGACGACTTCTTGGCCACGGATGACTTTGCCAAACACCGCGTATCCCCAACCATCTTGGCCGGGATAATCCAGAAAGGCATTGTCATTGCCGTTAATAAAAAATTGAGCGCTCGCCGAATGGGGATCAGGCGTACGGGCCATGGCAATTGTGTACGCACGATTCTTCAGTCCGTTTTTTGCTTCATTTTGTATTGACGGGCGGGTGGGCTTTTCTTTCATCGATTGATCATAGCCACCACCCTGGACCATGAAGCCATTAATTACTCGGTGAAAAATTGTTCCGTTGTAAAAGCCTGATTTTACGTAGGTCAAAAAGTTTTCTACCGTTTTGGGTGCTTTGTCTGGGTAAACTTCTAGAATGATTTCACCCATGTTAGTTTTGATGGATACCTTGGGAGCTGGATCAGCAGCCATTGCCATCGTGGTCAAGGATGCCAAAACAGCAGCAGTGCAAAATTGCATAAACTGGCGACGGCCGTAGCGCATGAAATTTCCTTCCGGAGAGTGTGTATCTGAAGCACCGTTGTTACAGGGATTCAGATGCTTCAATGTTATACTTTAGTGAGACTCGCATTCTATCAAAATACCGGACATGCAAGACGGCCTAAGTTTTATGTGACCAGCGCAGTAGGTGGTTGTTCGGCATTATTTTGAAAAAAGTAATAATCGATTTACAGTACCTTCGGCTTTTCTGCCACGGCATTCCTCTTTTAATTCATGAGCACTCTTAAGATATACAACACGTTAGCCCGTGACAAAGTTGCTTTTGTCCCTATTGAGCCAGGCAAGGTACGGATGTATGTATGCGGTATGACAGTCTACGACTACTGTCATCTCGGTCACGCGCGCGTGATGGTGGTGTTCGATATGGTGCAGCGCTGGTTGAGATCACAAGATTATCAAGTGACCTATGTTCGTAATATTACGGATATTGATGACAAGATCATTCGCCGAGCTGCAGAGAACAACGAATCCATATCAACCTTAACCAATCGTTATATACAAGCGATGAATGAGGATGCTGCCTCACTAGGTGTGCAGCGTCCCGATCATGAGCCGCGAGCCACTAGCTATGTGCCGCAAATGCTGTCGCTGATTGGCAAGCTAGAAAAAAATGGCTTGGCCTATCAAGCTGCAGATGGTGATGTGAATTTCTCTGTGCGTGATTTTGCTGGGTACGGCAAATTATCGGGAAAATCCTTAGATGATTTGCGAGCAGGTGAGCGGGTGGAGATCGATAGCGCAAAGCGCGACCCACTTGATTTCGTTTTATGGAAATCCTCTCGCGAAACAGAGGCTGAGGAAGTTAAATGGGCTTCAAAGTGGGGCAGTGGTCGACCCGGTTGGCATATCGAATGCTCTGCTATGGCCTGCGATCTTTTAGGCGAGCAGTTTGATATCCACGGTGGTGGTCAAGACTTGCAATTTCCTCACCACGAAAATGAAATCGCGCAATCCGAAGGTGCGCACGGACATAGTTTTGTTAATTATTGGATGCATAACGGCTTTGTTCGCATCGATAACGAAAAAATGTCTAAATCATTGGGTAATTTTTTCTCCATTCGTGAAGTTCTCGAAAAATTTGATGCAGAGGTTGTGCGCTTTTTTATTTTGCGTGCTCACTATCGCAGCCCACTGAATTACTCTGATGGTCACCTCGACGATGCACGCACGGCATTAGCACGGCTCTACACCGCTCTTAAAGATACTCCTCCTGATACGCTGCCTTTAGATTGGAACGAGCCCTTCGCGCAGCGTTTTGCTGAAGCCATGAATGATGATTTCAATACGCCCGTGGCTGTTTCCTGCTTGTTTGAATTGGCGACAGAGGTAAATCGCGATCACTCTGCAGTGCTGGCCAGACAACTGAAAAAACTCGCCGGTGTGATCGGTTTGCTTGAGCGTGAACCTCAGCTATTTTTTCAAGGTGGTGGCTCGGCAGACGGCTTGTCAGATGATGAGGTGGCCGCGCAGATTGCCGCGCGTGCGGACGCTAAGAAAAATAAAAATTTTGCTGAGTCCGACAAAATTCGCGCTGAATTACTAGCGCAAGGCATTTTGCTGGAAGACAAGCCCGGTGGAATCACTGAGTGGAGGCGTGCATGACTAAACCGCCTGAAATTTTACTGGTGCCGCATTACTGGGAGCAGGCTAAGCTCGAGTTGATGAAGCGGGATCGCATCATGAAAAAACTGATTCCTCGTTTCGGTGATTTACAACTCGTAAGACGTGGCGATCCGTTTATGACGCTGGCGCGCTCTATCGTTGGCCAACAAATTTCTGTGAAGGCAGCGCAGTCAGTATGGGAAAAGCTGATGCTGGCCTGCCCGAAAATGACGCCTACTCAAGTTAAACGTCAAGGGCATGTGAAACTTGCGACGTGTGGACTGTCCAAACGTAAGGCAGAGTACTTAATGGATTTATCGGCCCATTTTCTGGATGGCAGTCTGCATGAAAAAGACTGGGAATCCATGGAAGATGAAGCGGTGATCGCCGAGTTGATACAGATTCGGGGCATAGGCCGCTGGACGGCTGAGATGTTTTTGATTTTCAATATGCTAAGACCGGATATTTTGCCCCTGGATGATCTTGGGCTGGTAAAAGGGATTAGCGTGAATTATTTCTCCGGTGAGCCTGTTTCGCGCAGCGATGCGCGCGAGGTGGCCGCTAACTGGGAGCCTTGGCGAACGGTCGCTACGTGGTACATGTGGCGCAGTTTGGACCCGATACCGGTAGAATACTGATTGTCTTAATGCAAGAATGGCATTATTCTTGCCGCCGGGCGCGCCGACATAATTGGCTGCGCTAATGACATAAGGAGCTTATGTGAGCAAAATCACTTTCCTCAGTTTTGAGCAGCCGATCTCGGAGCTTGAATCTAAGATCGAGGAACTGCGTTTCGTGCAGGAAGATTCAGCGGTCGACATCACCGAAGAAATCGATCGTCTTTCTCAGAAAAGTCAGCAACTGACCAAAGATCTCTACGCCAAGCTAACTCCTTGGCAGGTGTCGCAGATTGCGCGCCATCCTCAGCGTCCGTACACCATGGATTATGTGAATGAAATCTTCACCGATTTTCATGAGCTACATGGTGATCGTTCTTATGCGGATGATTTATCTATCGTTGGCGGTCTGGCACGCTTCAATGGCCAGGCGTGCATGGTGATAGGTCATCAAAAAGGTCGTGATACCAAAGAGCGCGCGATGCGTAATTTTGGTATGCCCAAACCTGAAGGCTATCGCAAGGCGATGCGCTTGATGAAGGTGGCTGAGAAATTTGGTTTGCCTGTGTTTACCTTCGTTGATACGCCCGGTGCGTTCCCCGGCATTGACGCGGAAGAGCGCGGTCAATCCGAAGCGATTGGCCATAACTTATATGCGATGGCTGAGCTCAAGGTTCCATTGATCGCTACCATCATCGGTGAAGGCGGTTCTGGTGGTGCGTTAGCGATTGCTGTGGGTGATGCGGTGCTGATGCTTCAGTACGCAACGTATTCGGTGATTTCGCCAGAAGGCTGTGCTTCAATTTTGTGGAAGACATCTGAGCGTGCATCTGATGCGGCTGAGGCTTTAGGTTTAACCGCGCATCGCTTGAAAGCACTGAACCTCATCGACAAAATTGTGAATGAGCCATTGGGTGGTGCACATCGTGATCCTAAGCAGATGGCGATATTATTAAAACGTGCATTGGCCGATACTTTGCGTCAATTTCAGGGCGTTAAAACTAAAGACCTCATGGCGGCCCGTCATGAAAAGCTAATGAGCTATGGCAAATTCAAGGAAATCTCTCCCTCTGAATAATTCTCAGATTGCCGTTGCGGTTACTGCATTCGAACGCGCGCTAGAAGAAATTCTGGCGCGCGTTGTTCTTTCCGATGGTGCTGCTATCGGAGTCGCTTGCAGCGGCGGCCTCGACTCAGCCGTATTGCTGCAGTTGAGTGCTGATTTTTTCGCCAGTCATCCCCATCTGCATTCCCATCCTTTACATGTGTTCCATGTTCATCATGGATTAAGCCCGAATGCCGATCACTGGCTGGCGCATGTGCAAAGCCAGTCTCAGCAATTGAACCTGCCATTCGATGCGCGCAAAGTCAGCGTTACTAGCGTCGATCAGCATGGCCCGGAAAACGCTGCCCGGCTTGCGCGCTATGAAGCGCTGTCTGCTATGTGTACAACGCATCGAGTAGAACTATTACTCACGGCTCACCATCAAGATGATCAAGCCGAGACCATCATGCTGCAGGCGCTGCGAGGCGCCGGTTTGCCTGGGTGGTCTGGCATGGCTGCTCTGCAGCGAGATCATGCTTTGTTACCTGCGACGGTCACACTAGCGCGCCCTTTGCTGGATTGTTCGCGTAAGCAGTTAGAGCAGATTGCGAGCGAGCGTGCGATAGCGCATATCGTCGATGAATCAAATGCTGATGCGCGCTTCAAGCGCAACGCCATTCGTCATGAAATTTTCCCCCTCATCGAGCAGCACTTCGAAGGATTTACTCAAGCACTGGCACGCAGTAGTCATCATTTTCAAACAGCACAAAGTTTGTTAGATGAGTTGGCTTGCAGTGATCTGCAGCAGTGTTTCGATGCGGGTGAACTCAATCTGAAACGCTTAGCCTTACTTTCCGTTGATCGCATTGATAATCTGTTGCGTTTCTGGGTCTATGAAAAAATCGGTAGCTACCCTAGTCAAGCACAACTGCATCAGTTGCATCAACAAATGCTCTATGCAGCGACAGATACGCATCCGCAAATAATGATAGGGCAGTGGGTCTTACAGCGAGAACATAATCACTTAATCATTCGCGCTCAGGCAGGTGTGAATCAGCCACCAATAGAGGCCATTCCGCTGGTTTGGCAAGGTGAACGCCACATCGATATTCCTGAATGGCGTGGGCAGTTACTGTTTGAGCTTGGTGAAGGTGAGGGGTTTGATCGTGAGCTGTTATTGCAAGGCCCTCTCACCTTACGCCCACGCCAAGGCGGCGAACGTTTAAAGCTAGATGAACGCCGACCGTCCCGAAGTTTGAAGAACTTGTTTCAAGAGTCAGGGGTGTCCGCAGGTCGGCGTCCTTGGCTGCCTTTGCTCTACGCTGGAGATCAATTGTTGTATGCCTGTGGGTTGGGTGCGAATTGCATTGCTGGTCAAAAAAGTCCGGTTGTGCGACTTCACTGGCAAGCGTGGAGCGCAGATAATTCAGGCGGCAATTCGAAGTGAAAATCGCCCTAAATGGCTGCTCTGATAATTGTCATTCCGCATTGCAACATGTACAATCTTGGGTTTTCCAAGAGCTCACTTTTCTCTCTTAAATGGCATTAATCGTTCACAAATATGGCGGCACGTCGATGGGCTCTACCGAGCGCATCAAAAACGTCGCTCGTCGCGTCGCCAAATGGCATGACGCCGGTCATCAGATTGTGGTTGTGCCTTCGGCCATGTCGGGTGAGACCAACCGCCTTCTTGGCTTGGCCAAAGAAATCAATCCTGACCCCGATCCACGCGAGCTGGATATGTTGGCCTCAACCGGCGAGCAGGCATCCGTTGCGCTGCTAGCGATTGCGTTGCAGTCGATAGGTAAAGAAGCTGTTTCGTACACCGGTTGGCAAGTGCCGATTGTTACGGACAGCGCTTATACCAAGTCACGCATACAGTCGATTGATGATGTCAAAGTTAAAAAAGATTTAGATGCCGGCAAAGTGGTTGTGATTACCGGTTTTCAGGGCATGGATGCCCACGGCAACATCACCACGCTAGGTCGCGGTGGATCCGATACGTCTGCTGTGGCAGTAGCTGCCGCACTCAACGCTGCCGAGTGCCTTATTTATACCGACGTTGATGGCGTCTACACCACTGACCCACGCGTCGTTTCTGAAGCGCGTCGATTGAAGACGGTGACGTTCGAAGAAATGTTGGAGATGGCATCGCTGGGTTCAAAAGTTTTGCAGATACGTTCAGTGGAATTTGCGGGAAATTACCGCATGCCTACGCGCGTGCTGTCATCACTCACTGATCCACTCATGCCGTTGGAAGAAGAAGCTCAGTCAGGCACCCTGATATCGTTTGAGGAAGACACCCACATGGAACAAGCGACCATTACTGGCATCGCCTTTAGCCGCGATGAAGCAAAAATTACAGTGCGCGGCGTACCCGATAAACCCGGCATTGCATTTCAAATTTTAGGACCGGTCGCTGACGCGAATATCGAAGTCGACATGATCGTCCAAAATATTTCTGTCGATGGTAAAACTGATTTCACGTTTACTGTACCGCGCGCTGATTACGATAAATCAATGAAGTTAATCGATAGCGGC
>CANGJE010000025.1 GCA_947454305.1 Oxalobacteraceae bacterium | reverse complement strand
TCATTAACCATGGCGCGAGTTGATTGCTCAAGCGCAGGATCGATTGTAGGAGGAGATTGAGTATTCTCTGCACCTGTAGCGAATGTGCTGACCGTACCAACCAAGAGCAAAAAATAAAACACCAATTTAGACAGGAGCATTCGACTCATGGTTCAGTCCTTCGATAGGGTGATCTCATTGACAGTTGAGTGGAGCAAACGACGAGGAAATTTTTACCAAAGCATACAAACTATTTTTCGCCATCGGTTCCAATGAATTAAATTCTTTACTCTTTGCGATATAGCTCGTTGGTAATATGACCCAAGTCACGGGTTGAGCACATAAAATTTTGCGCATCTCTGGAATGTTTATCAACACTTTTTCACCCGCCGACGGTCTGAATTTAGCAGCATCTGCCATTTCTTTCGACCAGCTGTCTTTTACGATGGGTTGATCCCACTTATCAATGATGATGATGGGCTCAGCGAGTCTGGCGTAAAACGGTACATCGAAGCGATACGTTAGTAAGAACACCAAGGGCTCGCCGGGCGATGCATTTTGACGATAGGTAGCAACCAAGGGTTTGGAGGTAATGTCATCGGCGCGCGTGATGGCGATGATAGAGCCCACGCACATCGCAGCGGCAACGGCGACCAAGGCAAATTTCCAACGCCAACTAAAGCGAGTCACATTCGCCAGGCCTTCGGCGATGAGTGCCGCAAGTGCCGGCATGACGGGGAGTACATACCCCACCAGTTTCGACGTGGGTATAGAGAAAAATACTGTGATGACACCTATCCATAACCAAAACAAAGTACGTAGCGAAAGCGTCGTCGCGTCATGGAAATCATGCTTCAATCGCCAGCGTGCAATTAGCCAAGGTGTCCAGGGTAATGAGGTCAGCGCGATAACTGCCAGATAAAACCAAAAAGGCTGCGCATTATTGAACGCACTTTGTGAAAAACGTTGGAAGTGCTGATACACGAAGAAGTAATGGAAAAAATCCGGAAACTTCTGCTGCATCAATAAAAACCAAGGGGAGGCGACTAACAAAAATAGTAATGGACCGGGCCACCAAAACAATTTGGGAAGCAAACGCCAGCGATTGCCTAGCAAGATCCAAAAAAATAATACGCCGCCCGGTAGAACGATACCGATCAAGCCCTTAGAAAGTAAACCCAGCGCCGCGCAAAGCCATCCACCAAGTAGTTGAACGCGCCAGGGTTGAGTAGCTTGTAGGGACAGCATTGCATCGGCGGTGAGTGCAATCGCCATGCTGATGAAACCGGCGACCAGCATGTCGTGGTTAGCGTACTGCGCTCCACCATAAAACAAAGGTGTAGTGGCGAGAATTAATAGGTACCAACGCGAGATGCTGTGCGACATCCAGCGTCGAATCAAAAGATAAGCTGCTCCCGCGCTAAGCATCGCACCAACACATGAGGCCAGTCGTGCAGCCCATTCAATATTGCCAAATAGTGAGAGCGATACCGCAGTGAGCCAATAAAAAAGCGGTGGCTTATGAAAATACGGCAGACCATTCAGCGTCGGTGTTAACCAATCACCGGATCTCACCATTTCCCAGGCTACGCCGGCATAGCGGCCTTCGTCGGGCAGGGAGAGAGGGCGAACCCAGCTGGTGGCAACCAACCACAAGAGCAATAAAAAGCCCAGCAACAGTGGCTCAGGCAGCGACAGCAGTCGTCGTACCAAGGGCAAGTGGGTGGAGTTGGAATCAGCGTTTGAGCTGTGGCGCTGCATTTGTAATGCTCTGGATTAGGCTGTGCCAGCGTCTGATAGGCGGCGGCGTCATGAGGTAGCAGTAAGGAGGGGGCATTATATATCCCTGCAGCCACAAGTCGCGGAAAAAGCCGAGGCCTGTGGCGCTGCCGCTATCCCTGCCCATTCTGGCTCATCCCTGCCTAAGCCGGGAAATTTGGGCGGCAATTGCCCCTTCAAAAAATGCAAATAGTCGGCGCGGTATTCGTGCTGGAAAATGCTGCTTTAAATAACAATTATTGGGTAAGCCATGAGTCTGCCTCCGTTGGATCTTGATTTGTTAAAGCAATGGGTAGGACGTAGCGAGACGCGCGACGATCTGATTCACGTTGCGGCTGTCAACGCGATGGCCGCAACCTTAGATAAAGAGCAAAACTTGACTGCCGGTGATCCATTGCCTTTGCTGTGGCATTGGTTATTTTTCTGGGCGGTGAGTCCGGCATCGGGTATTGGGTCGGATGGCCATCCCAAGCGAGGTGGTTTTTTGCCTCCAGTCGAGCTGCCGCGCCGTATGTGGGCTGGCGGTCGTTTGAAATTTGATGGTGATCTACCGGTCGCATCTGACGCTAAGCGTGTATCGCGCATCAAAGCCATTGATGTAAAGACGGGCAATAGCGGTCGATTGGCTTTTGTGACCGTGGCTCATGAAATTGGTGCCAACGGCAAAGTCTCTATTTATGAAGAGCACGACATTGTGTATCGCGATAATCCCCAGCCAGGGGTAGCTCCAGCCGCCGCCAAGGCCGCACCTACCGATGCTGCATGGTCGCGCACGATTACGCCGGATCCTGTGCTGCTGTTTCGCTATTCCGCGTTAACATTCAATGGTCATAGAATTCACTACGATCGAAGTTACACCACTGACGTTGAGGGATATCCCGGTCTGATAGTTCATGGGCCATTGATAGCCACCATGCTGATGGAGTTATTGTGTGTGCAGGTACCGCAACAACGAGTGCGTGAATTTAGCTTTCGAGCAGTCAGTCCAACGTTTGATACCGATACGTTTAGCGTGAACGGCAAAGTAAGCGCCGATGGTCACGAAGCCCATTTGTGGGCTGCCAATGCTCACGGTGAGTTAACTATGCAAGCGACAGCCGTACTGGCCTGAAAGCAAACGTAAAGATAATCACAGGAATTTGCATGCGACCTTTAGATGGAATCAAAGTAATCACGCTCGAGCACGCTATCGCCGCGCCTTTTTGTACGCGTCAGTTAGCTGATTTAGGCGCGCGTGTCATTAAAATCGAACGACCCGGTGTAGGTGATTTTGCACGCGCGTATGACGAACGTGTACGTGGCATGGCATCGCATTTTGTGTGGACGAATCGTTCCAAAGAAAGCCTGACACTGGATGTAAAGCATGACGAAGCACGTGTCATATTGCATCGCTTGTTAGCCGATGCCGATGTGCTGGTTCAAAATCTGGCCCCCGGCGCTGCCGCGCGTTTAGGTTTGTCGTTTGCTGATTTGCATTCGGCTTATCCTAAACTGATCGTGTGCGATATCTCTGGCTATGGTTCTGATGGCCCGTATCGCGATAAGAAAGCTTACGATTTACTCATACAAAGCGAATCGGGATTTTTATCAGTAACGGGTACGCAAGAAGAACCGTCAAAAGCCGGTTGCTCGGTGGCGGATATTGCTGCTGGTATGTATGCCTATACGAATATTTTGGCGGCGCTGATACAGCGCGGTAAAACAGGTGAGGGCTGCCACATCGATGTATCCATGCTTGAGAGTATGGTCGAGTGGATGAATTTCCCTATGTACTACGCGTTCGATGGTGCGCCACCTCCAGTGCGAGCGGGCGCATCACATGCCACTATTTATCCCTATGGACCGTTTCCTTCCGGTGATGGAAAAACAGTGATGTTAGGTTTGCAGAATGAGCGTGAGTGGGGCACGTTTTGTGAGCAGGTGTTGCAACAACCCGCATTGGCAACGGATGCACGGTTTTCTAACAACAGCTTACGTAGTAGCGCGCGCAAAGCGTTGTACGCCATCATACGAGATGTGTTTTCAACGCTGACGGCAGAACAAGTCACTGAACGACTTGAAAAAGCGCAGATCGCCAATGCGCGGTTGAATGAAATGAAAGATATATGGGAGCACGCTCAGTTGCGCGCACGTGAACGTTGGACTGAAGTCGCGACACCAGTGGGACCTATACCGGCCTTGTTACCACCGGGTGCGAGTTCTGGTTGGGAGGCGCGTATGGATGCGATTCCTTCGCTGGGCCAACATACCGAAGCGATATTGTCGTCTTTGGGTTATTCATCACAAGCCATCACTGAACTTAAAACATCAAAGGCCATCTGAATGTCTAAGCCTGCGCCAGTTTCGTATTTGTTTGTACCTGCCACACGACCTGAGCGATTTGATAAAGCACTCGCTGCAGGTGCGGATCGCGTCATTATTGATCTAGAAGATGCTGTAGCACCTGAAGATAAAAACTCAGCGCGTGCGGCATTATCCGGCTGGCTTTCAAAAGATAAATCCGTCGCTGTTCGTATCAATAGCGCCGACACCTCATGGTTTGCAGATGATCTTGCACTATGCGCTCGCGAAGGAGTTGCCGAAATTATCTTGCCCAAGGCT
Source organism: Oxalobacteraceae bacterium (assembly GCA_947454305.1). GTDB lineage: Bacteria > Pseudomonadota > Gammaproteobacteria > Burkholderiales > Burkholderiaceae_D > Pernthalerella. The sequence continues at coordinate 28,895 of CANGJE010000025.1, read as the reverse complement.
GGCGATGTGGCTGATGTAAAAAGAGTTGTCGCCGCCGGTGCAAAAGCAGTGAAGCTGCTCATAGAGAGCGCTCAAGGCATCAGCAATATTGCGCAGCTGTCACAACACGAGCGTGTTACTCGATTAATTTTCGGCAGCATTGATTTTTGCGTCGATATGGGGATTGAAGGCGACGATAGAGAACTAGATTATTTTCGTTCCCAAATCGTTTTAGCTTCGCGACTTGCTGAATTAGCACCACCGGTGGATGGTGTTACCACCTCAATTGAAGACGTCGGCATTCTGGAAGCCGATGCCTTGCGCGGAAAACGCTTTGGTTTTGGTGCCAAATTGTGTATTCACCCCAAACAAGTAGCCACTGTGAATGCGGCGTATCGGCCGTCTGTTGACGAGTTGGCATGGGCGCGTCGCGTAATTGAGGCCGCCGGATCAGCCGGGGGCGCTGCCATTCAGGTCGATGGCCGTATGGTGGATAAGCCGGTTTTGATTCGCGCTGAGAGACTCTTGGCCCAGTTGCAAAAATAATTTTCTCAAGGTCATTTATACTTGCGGGTTACAGCAGAATTTAGTTGATTCTGCGCCCAGCAAACGGAGATAGGCATGAAACTTAGTAAACAACAGCTCGAGCAGTTTGACCGCGATGGTTATCTTTTTTTCCCATCGCATTTCACGCCTGAGGAAGTCAAAAGCCTGACTGACGAAGTCCCGCGTTTGTATGCGCAAGATCGTCCTGAAAATATTCGCGAAAAAGGTAAGACCTCAGTTCGCACAAATTTTGCAGCGCATATGTATAGCGAGCCCTTTGCAAAATTAGCCCGTCATCCGCGCATGATCGAGCCTGTCGAGCAAATGTTTGACGAGAAGCTCTACATGCATCAATTCAAAATCAACGGCAAGATGGCCTTCGATGGCGATATCTGGCAGTGGCATCAAGATTACGGCACATGGTTGAATGATGACGAGATGCCCGATGCTCGCGCAATGAACGTCGCAATCTTTTTGGATGAAGTCAATGAGTTCAATGGTCCATTGATGTTCATACCCGGCAGCCACAAGATGGGCGCATTAGAAGCCGGTCATGACACCTCTACAACCAGCTATCCACTGTGGACCATCAGTAACGACAACATCCGCACTCTGGTGGACAAAGGCGGCATCGTCGCTCCAAAGGGCCCAGCCGGTTCTATGATTATGTTTAGTGGCTGCCTGGTGCATGCCTCGTCGCCCAATCTCTCGCCATGGAATCGCGTGGCGGTTTATCTGAGCCTGTGCGCGGTCTCGAATCACATTCGTCGTTTTAAGCGTGCCGGTTATATCGCGCATCGCGATTTCACGCCGATTGAAACGCTGCCGGATGATTGCCTGCTCAAAAATTACCCCGTTGATTTGCCTTGGAAAGATGGTACGCCGCTCGCTGAGCAGCACGGCATTCCTGACGGCCGCGCAGCTTAAAGCGAGGCCACAATGAATCTTCACGCCAAGCTGCTGCAGCGTGCAGCAGCCGGAAAACCTGTGCGTGTCGGCATGATTGGTGCCGGCAAGTTTGGGTCGATGTATTTGTCACAAGTGCCACGCACACCCGGTCTGCACATGGTGGGTATTGCGGATCTTTCACCCGATCGCGCTAAAGCGGCATTACGCAATGTAGGCTGGAAGGATGATGCGTTTTCTGCTTCATCACTCGAGCAAGCCGCGAAAAACGGCAACACCGCCATCATCGATGATGGCATGGCGCTGATCAAATCGCCGCACATCGACATCATCATTGATTCAACCGGTAATCCTGCGATAGGTATTGACCATGTATTGGCTTGCTGTGAGCACGGCAAACATATCGTGATGGTGAATGTGGAAGCTGATGCATTAGCCGGCCCGCTATTAAAGCGTCGTGCTGATGAAGCAGGCATTATTTATTCTTTGGCCTATGGCGATCAACCTTCATTAATTTGTGAAATGGTTGATTGGGCGCGTGCGGCAGGTTTTTCAGTTGTTGCTGCAGGCAAGGGCACTAAATATCTACCCACCTATCATTCATCAACGCCCGATACCGTTTGGCAGCACTATGGACTAACGCCCGAAGACGCCGCGCGCGGCGGTATGAATGCGCAAATGTTCAATAGCTTCTTAGATGGCACCAAGAGTGCGATTGAAATGGCGTCGGTGGCGAATGCCACCGGATTGACAGCGCCGCACGGCCTGCGTTTCCCACCCGTCGGTGTCGATGATTTAGCGCGCGTACTTCGCCCAGTTGCTGATGGCGGCATTCTGGATGTGCGCGGTCAGGTTGAAGTTATTTCTAGTGTTGAGCGTGACACACGTCCGGTATTTCGCGATTTGCGTTGGGGTGTGTACGTTACCTTTGCGGCCGATAGTGAATACGTGGCACGCTGCTTTAAAGAATACGGTTTGATTACAGACCCAAGTGGTCAATACTCATCGATGTATAAACCGTTTCATTTGATTGGACTCGAACTAGGTATTACTGTCGCATCGATTGGTGTGCGTGAAGAGTCGACCGGTGCACCGATTTGCTGGAATGGTGATGTGGTGGCAACCGCTAAACGCGATCTAGCCGTGGGTGAAGTGTTGGACGGCGAAGGTGGTTTTACTGTCTACGGCAAACTCTTACCTGCCAGTGAATCGATTGCTTTAGGCGGCTTGCCTTTAGGTCTTGCACATGGCGTGAAGTTGTTACGGCCTGTGAAAGCAGGGGCAGCGGTAGGTTGGGATGATGTTGCATTTGACGCGCAATCGACTGCGGTGAAATTCCGTCGTGAGATGGAAAAACAATTCGGCAGTAAAAAATAAACGGCAGTTAATTGAACTACAGGGAAATGACATCCTAAAAACTAACGGCCCGTGAGGGCCGTTAGTTTTTTTTAGCAATGATTCCTTAAAGCGATGAAGCAATTGGCTTATCTAAATTGAGTCCCAGCGTAGCCGCCATAGTGCGCATTTCGTCGGGGGATTTTTTATCCCCATAAATTTCAACTAAGGCGGTGTAAGCGATCCACTTGGCATCGACTTCAAAAAAATCTCTCAAACTCGCACGGGTATCGCTACGACCAAAACCATCAGTTCCCAGCGTGACGTAAGGGGCAGGTATGTAGGCGCGAATACTTTCGGGAACAGCGCGTACATAATCTGACACTGCAATCACTGGCGTCTGACTGTCTGATAATTGCTGACTGACCCAAGAAGGTTCGGCCGTATGTTGCAGTCGGCGTGAACGTTCGCTGGCGATGCCGTCCCGTGCCAGTTCTGAAAAACTAGTCACACTCCATACGTCGCTGTGAATTGAAAAATTATCTTTTAGCAGAGCGGCTGCAGCCATAGCTTCTTTAAGCAGTGGGCCGGCGCCCAATAATCGTACCTGTGCTTGCTCGGCTTTAGCAACGCAATGCATGCCGCGTAGGATGCCTTCACGTGCAGACGCTGGCATGCTGGGTTGAGCTTCATTTTCATTCGTAACCGTTACGTAGTAAAACACATCCTCATTGTTAGACAACATGCGACGCATACCATCGTCCACAATCACCGCCAGCTCATACGCAAACGCCGGATCATAGGAAATACAGTTAGGTATCGTGGCCGAGACTAAATGACTGCTGCCATCTTGATGCTGCAATCCCTCACCACCGAGCGTGGTGCGGCCCGACGTAGCACCGATCAAAAATCCACGCGCGCGTTGATCCGCGGCTGCCCAGATCAAATCACCAATGCGTTGAAAGCCAAACATCGAGTAATAGATGTAAAACGGCAGCATAGGTAAACCATGTACCGCGTAACTCGTTGCCGCAGCGGTCCATGATGAAATCGCGCCCGCTTCAGTAATGCCTTCTTCTAAAATCTGACCATCGGTCGCTTCACGGTAGTAAAGAATCGAGCCTATATCTTCAGGTTGATATAACTGGCCCTGCGCAGAATAGATACCCACTTGCCTAAATAAATTAGCCATACCAAAGGTACGTGCTTCATCGGCCACAATTGGTACGACATGTTTGCCTAGTTCAGCATCTTTCAACAAATTACCCATGATGCGCACTAAGGCCATCGTGGTCGACATTTCCTTGCCGCCGGCATCTAAAGCAAATTGTGCATGGCTAGCGAGTTCAGGTAGGGTGATTTGATTTGGGCTGGTGATACGCTGCGGAAGATAACCGCCGAGTTGTTGACGACGCTCTTGCAGATGGCGCATTTCTTCACTGTCGGGCGAGGGTTTGCAGAATTCCAGTTTTTCGATTTGCGCGTCGTTAAGTGGAAGTTTGAATCGATCACGAAATTCGAGCAGATCATCGAGCTCGAGTTTTTTCTGTTGATGCGTCGTCATTTTGCCTTGACCTGCAGCTCCCATGCCAAAGCCTTTTTTGGTTTGAGCCAAAATCACTGTCGGTCTGCCATTGTGATTAGCGGCTGCGTGATACGCCGCATAAATCTTGCGCATATCATGACCGCCACGCTTTAGTCGATCAATCTCATCGTCAGTGAGCGTATCGCCTATCGCTTTGAGGGCAGGGTTTTGACCAAAAAAATGTTCGCGATTAAATGCGCCATCATTCGCTGCAAAGGTTTGCAGTTGACCATCGACCGTACGATTTAAGGCATCCACTAAATCACCCGTGTGATCGCGAGCAAACAAAGGATCCCAATCCGAGCCCCACAGTAATTTGATGACATTCCAGCCCGCACCGCCAAACAGTGTTTCGAGTTCATCGACGATATGTCCATTACCGCGCACTGGGCCATCGAGTCGTTGCAAGTTACAGTTAATGACGAAGACTAAGTTATCCAGTTTTTCACGCGAGGCTAATGACAACGCTGCGAGAGATTCAGGTTCATCCATTTCACCATCGCCAAACACTCCCCATACTTTGCGTGGTTGAGCGGCCATTAATCCGCGATGCTCGAGATAGCGCATGAACCGTGCTTGGTAAATCGCGCTGATGGGCCCCAAGCCCATAGAGCCAGTTGGAAATTGCCAGAAGTCGGGCATCAGCCACGGATGGGGATACGACGATAAACCTTGAATGCCACGCTCTTTCGCTTGTATCTCTTGACGGTAGTGCGAGAGATTATCTTCGCTCATTCGTCCTTCAAGAAAAGCGCGGGCATAAATCCCTGGTGCTGAATGTGGCTGAAAGTAAATTAAATCGCCACCAAACTCAGCCGTTCGCGCACGGAAAAAATGATTAAAACCGACTTCAAACAAATCAGCTGCTGAGGCATAGCTGGCAATGTGACCGCCTAATTCACCATAGGCGCGATTGGCACGCACCACCATGGCCAGCGCGTTCCAACGCAAGATGCTGGCGATACGTTCTTCCAGATCAACCGCATCCGAGCCACCCGGATAGGCGGGCTCATCAGTTGCTCGTATGGTGTTGATATAAGGAGTGATGCGCGCGTCGCGCCAATTAAGACCGGCATCACGCGCCGCTGCAGAGAGCTTGGAAAGTAGAAAGCGTGCACGCTCGGGGCCTGCGCTCGCCAGCACCGATTCTAGGGCGGCGACCCATTCAGCAGTTTCTAGTTCATCAGTGTCGTTGTGGCGGACCAAGTGGTCGGGCGTGCTCATATCCATGGCAATCAAAAGGGAAGGGTATTTAATGCCATAAAGGTAGTCTAAATTGTTCAGCAGGTGCTGCTGAAAAGTTCGCCATAGTCTATTTATACGGCATAAAATGCTGAAATAAGACAACTATTGGGGTTTTAACGATGGAAAATTTAGACATAACAGATCTGAAGATTTTAAAGTGTTTGCAGCAGGATGCCAGCCTTACCAACGTGGAGTTGGCTTCGAAGGTAAGTCTCTCGCCATCGCCGACCTTGGCGCGTGTCAAAAAACTAGAAGCCGACGGGGTCATATCCGATTATGTTGCGCTAGTGGATCCGCATGCCTTGGGTTTGAAGGTGAATGTGTTCGTGCGCGTCTCGCTAGAGAAGCAAGAGGCTGCCGCTTTAGAGCGTTTTGAAAAAGCGGTGAGTCATTTCGATGAAGTGATGGAGGTGTATCTGATGACCGGCGACGAAGATTATTTGCTGCGTATCGTCGTCGCTGATTTACAAGCCTTAGAGCGCTTCATTCTTCACAACCTCACGCGCATATCCGGCATTAAGAATATTAAATCCAGCTTTGCACTTAAGCAGGTGAAATACAAAACGGCTTTACCTATCAGTGACTCGTTGAGTTGATGTAGTAGAGCACGGTAAATTTATCCGAAAAAAGCAACGTCGAGTAGTACACCGTTTACGCAGATCATTAGCTCTCTCGCGACAATTTATTTCCACTGAATGTGACTGATAGATCGTATCTGTCAAGAATGCACAGACCTTTGAAAATAAAGCATAAGGGGAGCGGAATGTCTTTTGTCTATATTCACGATGCACAGGAAAAGATAAATCAATGGCTTGATAGTTTAGGGAAAGGCCGTAGCGGTCTAACGCTCGACTCGCAGGGCAATTGTTTTTTGGTGTCCGACAATGAGGTGGGTTTGTTTGTGTCGTGCCCTGAGAGAAGCCAACAGGTCATCGTCGTAGCGCAATTGATTAACGTACCCATACCGCTGAGTTCACGCTTATATGAAGAATTGCTTGCGCTGAACATTAATGTCGAGTTTACCCAAGGAACTCAACTGTTTTTTGACAAGAAGACTCGCACGATAGGGCTGTTGGTAAGTCGGGAAGTTGTGTCTCTCGACAATGTCTCATTCCAAAATCTGCTGACTAATTTTAAGGATAAAGCTCTGGAAATAAGAGGATTTATAGACGAACTTTTGTATGGATCTTCTGCGTCCTTATGCAATTCCAAGCCTGCGAATTTGGGCTCGTATGGCACGTCCACCTATTATCCATATCAGGAGGGCGCGTGAATCCAATCAGCGGCGTTAGAACGCCAACTATCGCTGAGACAGGGGGCGCCTCCGCCACTCAGGATATGCAGAAGGCTGTATTTCGTGCAGCGTCAGATGTTTCTTCATTTTTTCATTCAGCCATTGATCAGATAGGATCGAAAATTGGTGCCTTGAGCGGCCACGTGAGCAATGTCAGCCAATTCGCTCCACCCGCCACCGCAAATGCCTCACCACTAGTTCAAGCTCAACAGGTGCAAAATCCTGTCAATGTCAGGGATTATGGCGCGCCACATCCCAACGTACGTTTTGCTCCGGGTGTAAACGCTCAAGAAAAATTTAATCAAGTGACTGACATTGGTTTGCCAGCGGGAACCGCGACTACGTGGCAGCAGCATGATCAAGCCAAAGTCGCTCGTCCCGATCCGGCAACGTACCTTGACCCCACGTACATTGATCAACACCTTAGTCTGTTCGATCAGGGTGCTGTGTCATTCATTACTCCTCCGGCGCTCGAGAGATTTACGGTTGGCTATAACAACTCTGCTTTTCATGGTCGAACCGAAGGGTTGTTTGTACTACCGGCTACATGGGCAAAAAAAATGATTGCAGATGCGCGATCTGATCCGGCAGTGGCGGGTCAAAAACAAGGAACATCAGAATGGCGCCACGAGCTTCTTAAAGTGGTTGAGGAGAAGATGGGTATTCCCGCGGGTTCCTGGAGTAACGGAAACACCAAATTGCTGGCGGTGTTTATCGAGAATCCGCGTGACCTTAATTTACGTTTAGTCAACGGTCGCGAACAAGGCGCCAACGTTGAATGGCGACCAGGTGGCTACACGCTGGGTGGTGTGCCGGAAGCGATGGTTGATAAAGTACCTTTGGATCAAGGTATGGGCGTACCGTTTCAAGCTCTGGAAGAAGTATTAGACGACCGTTTGTTTAGCGCAGAAGGGGTAATGTAATGACACCTGAAATCCTGAAGCAAGAAGCAGGTAGATACGCGCTACTTAAAATTGACGATCGCTTTTATGCGAGCGTGGTTTGCGGTAGCTCTGCAGGATATACGCTGAATATTCCAATCACTTCAGAACAAGTGAGTGATGTGATGGAAGACGACCAATTATTGGATGAGCTAGTTGGCGACATTGCGTTTGCACCTAAACGATACCTGGCACAACACGTCAGTTTTGATAACTAGGGTAGTGTTCATTAGGTCATCTCGTTAATTGTAGATGACCTGAAATGGTTATGGTGTTGATCTTCTTAAAGCTTATGTTGAGCGTTAAGCAGTGTGTGATTTACCTACATTGCAGTGAAAATATTACTACCCAATTTGCCCTGAAGCAGATGAAGTATAAAACCGATTTGCTTATCGGGGACTCTTTGCGTTGACGCAGTAGGTCAGAGTAAATCTTTGCATTGCGCTACGAAAGTTGTGGAGTCTCAATGACAATAAAGTGCACGAAGCGAGAATCGCTTTGCCTTTAAAACTCATTCGAGGACACCATGGAACATCAAAACATTCAACCTAAGCATCACTACGATCCTGATCGTTTGCTGGCGACGTTAATTAGCAAGTTGAGTCTTAAAAATGATGCTGCGCTATCGCGTGCACTCGAGGTGTCACCACCCGTCATTAGCAAAATACGTCACCGACGTTTGCCCGTCACCGCATCTTTATTGATTCGTATGCACGAGGTCAGTGCCTTATCGATTGCTGAGCTACGTCATTTGATGGGTGATCAACGTGGAAAGTTCAGAATCAGCGATAAGCATTTCAAACCTAAGCTCAGCACGACGCATTGATGGTTTTTAGATCGTCTGGAGTGTTGATATTCAAAAACGCTACGTGATCATCAAAGCAAACTTGTACATGATCTTTGCCCGACACCCACGTCAGTACTTTGCGGCCACCTTTGATTAGGTATTCACCTAGCCCGACCAAGACTTCGCGTTTTAACAGACAGAATACCGGGTGATGTTCTGTCTGATTCTGATTGATCGTAACGGCATAGGCGATGTCAGCACCTGAAGAAACCAACGCATCTCCAAGTCTGCTGGCCAAATCGGTGGGAAGAAAAGGGCAATCACAAGGCACGCTAAGCAGGTAAGGTGTGGTGCATTGATTTAATCCGGCATGCAGACCCGCGAGCGGGCCGACAAAATCACCAATGTCATCGGCGATAATAGGCAGGCCGAAGACTTCATAGGCATCGAGGTTCTGATTGGCGTTGATGAGTAAGTGTCTCACTTGCGGTTGCAGTCGCTCAATGATGTGAGCAATCATCGGGCGACCATCATGGATCTGTAATCCCTTGTCACGACCACCCATGCGAGTGCTGCGACCACCGGCTAAGATGAGTCCGCTGATATCGTTGGTCGAGAATGTCATTCAAGCCGAGTGTTAAGTATGTTTAAGACTGACTAAACGCTTCGCTTAGTGTAAGGATTTCTCCCGTACTGGCAGCGTTATATCCTGGTAGCAGGTTCACGACATGGCGAAAGCCTGAAGAGCGCAACACTGAGACCAATTGATTCATGTGCGGTTGATTCAATACCTCCGCATTCACCGCAAAGAAATATCGCTCACTCACGAGTGGTATGAAATCAAGCTTAAAGCGTTCCGCAGCCGTTTGCACTCCAAAGCCTACGTCGGCCATGCCACTGGCAATAAAGGCGGCGACAGCAGAATGAGTAAATTCAGTGTTTTCGAAACCGTTAATTTGCGCCGGTGAGATATTTTTACGAAGCATCATCAATTCAAGCAGCATGCGCGTGCCTGAGCCAGCTTGTCGGTTGACGAAACGCACATCCCTGCGTGGAAGATCATCGATGTTTTGAATATGGAGTGGATTACCCGGATTAACAAATAAGCCTTGGGAGCGCACGGCGAGATGAATCAATTTATGCGTTTTAGGATCGAGCCAGCGTCGGTAACGCTCCATGGCGGGGGCTTCGAATTCGCCTAGTGGCACATGAAAGCCAGCCATGTCGGATTCACCACGCGAGAGAGAAGCGACGGCATCGGTACTGTTGCGATAACGCAGATCAATCGACAGGCCAGATTCACCCGCTTGCTTTAAAAACGCCGCGACGGCAAAGCCATGGCTGGCATCCAAACGAATCATCGAGCCATGGCTTCCTACAGTTTTTCCGAGCTCGGTTTCCAGTTCAGAGGCCAGGCTATCAAGCGTAGGGGAGAGTCGTGCTGTTACGCGCCTATCCGCCCAGATGAGTTTTTCTGCCAGCGGTGAGAGTTGAGTGCCCCGGCCACGGCCAGTTTGCATCAGGCTGTGACCAAATAAAGATTCTGCCTCACGCAATAACCCCCATGCATAGCGGTACGAGAGACTCACGGTTTGGGCTGCGCGAGCGATAGAGCCGGTTTCTTCGATGGCGCGTAACAGCGACAAAAGTACGGCCGTATCGAGGGCTTTACCCTGGTCTCGTTTGATTTCCCAGTGCGGGTTGATTTTGACCTTAAACATTATGATAAGTTTTGCATATTGCGGATTAGGGGGCGCGGTGCTAGTTTCCGCGCTGGACAAGCGCAACAATGTAGCAGACAGACTTGCACAGGTGCAGACTAGAACTGCAAAAAAAATCATATAAAGGCCGCTATTCAAGGGCCAACCTCAGGAGGAGATATGGGAATTTCAGATTTACTCGCGAAAGAAAATACGATCGCTGGCTCCGGCTTTAACCGTTGGTTGGTTCCGCCCGCCGCCTTAGCAATTCACCTTTGTATTGGCATGGCCTATGGCTTTTCGGTGTTTTGGAAGCCCTTGGGCAATGCGCTAATAGGCCCAGATGGCACGCCGCTAGCGGCTTGTGCTGCAGGCGCGACTACCTTCGGCGACAAGCTTGCAGGTACCGGTCGTGCCTTATTTGCGACCGACTGTAACTGGACCCAATTTGATCTGGGCTGGATGTACACACTCTTTTTCGTTTTGCTGGGTTGTTCAGCAGCGATCTGGGGCGGTTGGCTAGAGCGCTCAGGCCCACGTAAAGCCGGTGTTGTATCTGCCATTTGCTGGTGCGGCGGCTTACTGATTTCCGCCTTCGGTGTCCATCAACATCAACTGTGGATGATGTGGTTGGGCTCAGGCGTGATTGGTGGTGTCGGCCTAGGCCTGGGCTATATCTCACCTGTATCAACGCTGATTAAGTGGTTCCCCGATCGCCGCGGTATGGCGACCGGTATGGCCATCATGGGCTTTGGTGGCGGCGCGATGATAGGTTCACCGCTGGCGACGCTGTTGATGGGTAAATTTGCGACTCCGGGCGACCCCGGCGTTTGGCAAACATTCGTCACCTTGGCGATTGTGTATTCCGTGTTCATGTTTGCCGGTGCGTTTGGATACCGTGTTCCAGCGACGGGTTGGAAGCCTGCAGGCTGGGAACCCCCTGCATCGAGCACCACCAATGCCATGATTGCGACGCATCATGTCCATCTCCAAAACGCACACAAGACACCGCAGTTTTGGTTGCTGTGGGTGATTCTGTGTATGAATGTATCGGCGGGTATCGGCATCATTGGCGCTGCATCACCGATGTTGCAAGAGACCTTTGCTGGCGCATTGATTAGTCAGCCAGATATTGGTTTTGCAGACCTCAAATTAAATAAAGAATTACTCGCAGGCGCTGTTGCGATTGGTGCAGGCTTTGTAGGTTTGATTTCTTTATTCAATATCGGTGGACGATTTGTATGGGCGTCGTCATCAGATAAATTAGGACGTAAACCAACCTACGTTATTTTCTTCATTCTCGGTATCGCCATGTATGTGTTGGCTGCGACCGCCGCAGGTTGGAAATCACTGCCTATTTTCGTTTTTTGCTTTTGCATTATCGCGTCTATGTATGGCGGCGGCTTTGCGACTATTCCAGCGTATCTGGCGGATATGTTTGGCACACAGTTTGTGGGTGCGATTCACGGTCGTTTACTCACCGCTTGGTCAACCGCAGGTATTTTGGGGCCGGTCGTCGTCAACTACATGCATGACGTAAGACTTGAGCAAAAAATTCCGTTTGATCAGATTTATGGCCCGATTTTTTATGTGCTGGCAGCGATGTTGGTGGTTGGTCTGATTGCTAACTTGTTGGTACGTCCCGTTGCTGATAAATATTTCATGACCGATGCAGAACTCGCGCATGAAAAACAATTGGCTCACGAACGTACGCTGGCTTCAGCAACAACAGGTAGCGGTGGCGAAAGCAGTAGCAATGCAGCGATTGCGCCGTTAGCTTGGTTGGCTGTGGGTCTGCCATTAGCGTATGGTATTTGGGTGACGTTGCAAAAATCAGCGGTACTTTTTAAATAAACGACACCTTGTTGTTGTACAGAGGGCGGGCCTTAGTGCCTGCTCTCTGACGTTTTTGGGGCAGTCGTTTAGACTTAGGGGGACGCTGTTTATTCAGTCCTTCCGTAGCGCTCTATTTATCAGGAGAAGTAATGAGCATCACCGTTGAACTCGTGCGTGGCGCTTTGTCGCAGGTTATTGACCCGAACACAGACAAAGATTTCATCAGCAGTAAATCTGCCAAAAATATTCAAATTAATGGGGCTGATGTTCAGCTCGATATCGAGCTGGGGTATCCCGCTAAAAGTCAGATAGATGAGTTGCGTGAGCGCGCCGTCAGAGCCATACAGGCGATTCCTGGTGTGGGCAAGGTCAACATCAACGTGTCAGCAAAAATCGTCGCACATGCCGTGCAACGTGGCGTTAAGTTGATGCCAAACGTGCGCAACATCATCGCTGTCGCCTCCGGTAAGGGCGGTGTCGGTAAATCCACTACTGCGGTTAATCTCGCGTTGGCGTTGGCAGCTGAAGGTGCCAGTGTTGGTTTGCTCGATGCTGATATTTATGGCCCTTCACAACCGATGATGATGGGTGTAACCGGCAAACCCGAATCGCATGATGGTAAAACCATGGAGCCTTTAGAAAACTATGGCGTGCAGGTGGCTTCGATTGGTTTCATGATCGACCCTGATCAGCCCATGGTGTGGCGTGGTCCTATGGTTACTCAGGCTTTGCAGCAGCTTTTAGAACTAACCAACTGGCGTGATTTAGATTATTTAGTCGTTGATATGCCACCGGGTACCGGCGATATTCAACTCACCTTATCGCAAAAAGTTCCGGTGACGGGTGCTGTGATTGTCACCACGCCGCAAGATATTGCGCTGCTTGATGCGCGCAAAGGTTTAAAGATGTTTGAAAAAGTCGGTATTCCTATTCTTGGCATTATTGAAAACATGAGCACGCATATTTGCAGCAATTGCGGTCATGCCGAAGCGGTGTTTGGTGAGGGTGGAGGTGCAAAGATGTGCCAAGAGTATGGTGTTGATTTTCTTGGAGCCTTGCCACTAACGATGTCGATTCGTCAGCAAGCTGATTCGGGTAAACCCACCGTCGTCGCCGATCCGGACGGACAGACAGCGCAGATCTACAAACAGATCGCACGCAAGCTTGCTGTTAAGGTCGCTGAAAAAGCTAAAGACCTGAGTAGCAAATTCCCCAGCATCGTGATCAAGAATGATTGATTTACGTCTGTGAATCGCTTCGCGATTATTCAGGCATGGCGGAGCGATGAAACTGCGCGATCTTCCATTCACCTTCGTATTTTCGTGCAGCGATGCTTAAGCGACCCAGCACATCGTCTGATTGATTATTGTCAGTGATGGTTATTGTGTTGAGTGCGGTAATCATGGCCGCGTCATGGCTTAACGCAGTGACGTGGATGTCCGTTAGCACTGAGACGTAGCGTCTTGATCCCAATAAGCTGTTTTCAAAATATTTTTTGATGCCTTCAGTGCTTGCAACGATAGTTTTGCTGCTTGTCCCCAAAAAAACAGCATCTGGTGCGAATAGGCTCATCACCGCATTCACATCGGCCTGAGTAAATGCAGATGACCAGCGTTCCGCCAGGTCCAGTGCGTCATTGATCGTTTGGGTCATGAGGATTTTGGGTCGAAATGTCAGGTTTGATCAGGGTTTAAGCCGCCGCGTAATTCGCCGGCGCATTCTAGCCCATTATTTTATTAACATTAAAGCAATTCGACCCATTTGCTTTGATAGTGGGTTGTGCATTACAGTAAGAACATAAGTTAGTTTAATGGAGAAGAAAATGTTTGGATTATTTGTTTTTGTGGTTTCGCTGCAGTCAGAAATTAATGTATCTAATCACTTGGATCGTGCCGATTGCCAGGTTGCTGCCACCGCTATTCAAACAAGTGATGATATTAAAGATGTTCGCTGCGTTTACTTCAAGCCAAAAAGCGTAGAAGAAAGTTAAGAATTAGTCCATCAGTCGTTAACGAGTCGGGTTCCAGTAATACAGCGCGACATAACGCACTGTCCTGCCTCGTCAACGAAGGATTTGTAAAATCAAAACAGTTGTATTGTTCCAGCGCTTTGTGCATAGGTCTTTCGCGTTCAATGATAGGCATCATTTTCGTTTGGTAAGGCGAATAAAAAAGCCAGCGTAAAGCTGGCTATTCGATCATCATGGCCTTTGCCTACTGATGAGGTGCTTCTTTCTCACGCATCTTAATTAAATCAGCAGCAGTCAATTCAACATCTTTGCCATCTATCGATACCACTATGCTGGTGTTGGTTTTGATAGCAAGATCTTCTGCAGAGCGAGCCGCACGAAGCATCGCATCATATGAGCCAGCTAAATCTGGGTCAGATGAAATACGGATATCTTTAGGGTTCATTTAGTGCTCCAACGGGTTGGATTAAATAGGTTATGCCATGCTAGGACCTAGCGCTTAATGGCTAAAACCAAGACACCCAGAGCAACTAAACCTATGCCAGACCAGTCCTTAATGGATGGTCGTTCACCTAAAAAAATCACTGCAAAGATAGCCACAAGCACCAAGCTAAATTTATCAACTGGCGCAACCTTGCTCGCCTCACCGATCTGCAATGCCCTAAAGTAGCAAACCCACGAAGCGCCGGTGGCTACTGCTGACAACGCAAGGAAGAGCCAGGCACGTTGGGGCAGTGCAAACGGATTGGTCCATTTGTTTGTGGCCCAAACAAACAGCGACAGTAGGGCAGCGATGATGATCGTTCTAAAAAGCGTCGCAAAGTCAGAGTCTATTCCCTGCAATCCAATTTTGGCGAATATAGCCGTCATTGCGGCAAATAGGGCCGACAAGGCAGCCCAGTAAAACCAAGCGGCTGAAGTGCTTTCCATGCGTATTCCTTAGTGACTATGACTCGCCTCTAATGACTTATTGGGACAAAAAGTCGGAGGCTGAATTTTTCATCAGTAAGTATAAAGTGAATCAGTTCTCAACAGAGCGTGTCAGTCCCGACAGATAAGAGAACCAGAAGGAAAGGGATGGTAATCGGTCTTAAAAAAGAAAATGCCCTCGGCACATAAATGCAGAGGGCATTGATTACTGATTCAGATGACTTAATTTTCTACAAAATTAATCAAACCATTTTCGAAAGCCTCAGAAAAAGCTAATGCAAACGAGATGTGTGCCTAAGGCGCCACCTTTTTTGCAGCGCTCTCCGTGGCTCGAGCAGTGTTTGTCTTTGCATTACCAACTGAGGCAGCGGATACAAAATTCATGACTTTATTTGGCTGCTTTTGTTTTTTTGGTTCTTTATTTCCGCGCTTTTGTCCTTTAGCCATCACGACCTCCGATCATTCAGTAGGAAAAGAAGTTAATTCTTTTGGTCACTTGCTTTCTTCACTTCGGGTGTATGCGCAGGTGCCGGTGTTTTTTCGGGGGTGCTAGGCGTCGCTGCTGGAGTCGTCGCTTTTTCGTTCGGATTGTGGGGAGTGGTTGATTGCTGTGTCATAAGATTTACTCCTGTTGTGTGATCGTATGAAACCAAGATGGCTTTATTGACGACACAACTCACACTATCACGTAGCGGTTAAATCAAATTTGTCTGTTGTCAAAATTAAGTAGATGCTGCCTATTTGATTTTTCATCACATTATTTTTTAGTATTGCTGTTTTTCGAATAGACAATGCTAACGATTTTCTGAACCTAAGAAAAATCATCTTCGACTGCGATTGGAGCCAGATTACAACAGTCTTATAGTGCACCGCTTAGTGCAGAGTTGTTTTAGTTTAAGTGTTACCAGTGCTTAGACTAAAAACTATTTATTGCAAGGTCCATCAATACGTCGCGCGTTAAAATTAATTTAATAATTTGCGTGCAAACACAGGCCATGTATTAACACTGCCGACGCGAGCTATCCATGAAATCAATAACAAGCGCACTATCAACTCCTCAACATACAGCCGTCAAAACAACACCAAAACCTATCCCAAAGCCACCGAATTTTAGCGCTGCAAAATCTGCTACTACCGCGAGTGAGAGCAAAGTTAAGAAATCTGAAAGCGCACAAGCTGTTGCAGAGGCAAGTAATTTTATTGATGATCTGGAAGCAAAGCGCGAGAGCTTGCAAGGTAAGGGGGGAGAATTTCTTGATCGGACGTTTGAAGAAATAGGAACTAGCCTGGGCTTATTAGAGCACATGGAGTCGGAAGAGGCAGTAGGCACAACGTTTTCTGCTGCCGACCTGGCTGAAGCTTCAGCAAAGCTTGATTTGTATTCCAATCTGATAGACAAGACGTCACATATTAAAGATCCAAAATCCGATGCATCCAAACCGAACGTTGTCAAAAATAATCACTTGCACCCAGAACTAAAAACTAAATCGAAAAAATTGACATCTCAAGTCAGAAAAAAGATAGAACAGCAAATACCGACTAAAAGCAGGGTCAGTGGAAACCGCACAAAAAGACATGCTCATACATTGAATAAATCGTCGATTGAAAGAGCGAAGATTTCAGAACAGGCCAATGCGCTACTTCTCAAAGGCATGGTTCCCGGTAAGCCCTTGGCTGATCAGATTAGTGGTTGTAAAGCACAAATCGCAGAGGTTCTGAAGGCACTCCAACAAATTGATAGTGAAGCTAAACAGGCGGGCAGTGCTGATTTAGCTAAATCATCTTTGCAAGACATCCGGATAAAAGAAAAATCTGATCTTCACGAGACCAAGCAGTCTCTGGAAGGCATGCTGGCATTATTAGAAAATTATCAGTCACCGACTGCAGTCAAAAATATCTGCATCGCAAAAACACTCGAGTTACAAGCAGCCAAGTCGGCTATACCGACGATGGATAAAAGCGGCAAAGCTATTAATCAAAATTTACTCGGGTTTATTGACGCTCGCATTAGCTACATTGAGAGCATTAGTAATCATCCCGAGGGTCATGATGGCCCAACCTTACTTGGTAAGGCAGAGATCGCAGGACCGCTTGCGAAGCTCCATCCTCTTGAGGCAGCTAAACAAAAAACAATGCTTCAAAAAAGTACAAATCTACTCAGTCAACAGCTAAAAGTTGCTCAAAGCGCTAGCGATTTTAATGAGATTGCCAAGTCACTTCACACGACTGAATTTTCGGAACGTATGGTGTTGATGGAGTTAATGAAAAGTGCGGAAGGCATCAGCGACGCTCGAGCTGCCTTTGGTAAGACACTTGATCAAACGTTGCGTCATCAGGATTGGGCTCCTGTAAACACAGAGATTTTGCTCCCAGTAGGAATAACCCCCGATGGCCGAGTCGAAACGGCGAAAGTTACGACCCACCTTACATGCCAAGGGACTGTTATGACGGATAAAAGTAAGATTGAGATCTTGTCTAAAAATTCTTCGTTAAAGCCAGATAATTTTGATGATTTAAAAAATGAAGAAACGGTTGATGCGGAAGGCAAAAAAAAAGCTACAACTGGAGGAATTCGGTCGCGTAGTATCGAAGAAACTAAAAACTCAACGATGGCCGCTCACACATCAGCCACTATCGAAGGTAAGGAAGTTTTTGCCGGTACACGAACCGGGGTGAATGATCCCTATGGAATAAATAAAAAATCTCTAAAGCAGAAGCCCGCTGAAGACGTGGCCGCACTGACCCGCGATCTCGTTGGTTCCGATTCGCATTCGCCGACCCAAGTTAAACTAGGGGATTCTGATGTAAAGGCTTCCGATGCCATTGATTCAACTAAACTGCCAAATGCTCTTCACACCGAAGCTATCGACGTGATGACTACGTACTTGCTCGAAACAAATGATGGTAAAAAAATTCTCAAAGAAAACGGTATTGATGTTAGCGGAGCCAGTCGTGGTATTAAATTATCGGCAGCCCAAGGTCTAGCAAAAAATATTTTATCGAATAAATCAGCTGAAAATGATGAAATACTCGCTCGCATAGCGACTAACAGCAAACCTCTGCAGCATCTTTTACGTCGACAAGGAGCATTAAATCGCGCTCGCGTGACCTTTCTTCTTGAAATTCAACGTAATCCTGAATTCGCTAAGCGCATAGCCGAAGGCAAATCCATTAATTTTTCGTCTATCTCCTTGCTTTCCCCGGATAGCTTACGTCAGAAAATTTTCGATAAGTCCGGTATGGATGGATTCAACGAGCAAGAGATGATGGATATTCATGCGCAGTCATGGAAAGATCTACAAAATGAAATTGATGCAGGTGGTTTATTTGTGAACGGAAAACCAGTGATTGCAAAAATTATTGCATTCAACTTTGGCGTCAACATCAATGCCTTTAATAAGCTCGCTAATCTGCCCGTGATCGGTGAGGTTGTAAGTGGGTTTGAATATTCTAATGCCGAGATTAATCACGAATCACTCAATACCATGTTGGGTATTGATAAATCCAGTCTAGGTGAAAAATCGATGCTGGATACCTACTTAGAAGAGCAATATGAGCTTTTAGAAAATGAGCTCTCTCCCGATAAACGAGCTGAGATCGAGCATAACATCAGTGTGGCCACTCAATTGGGGCAGCAAATAACGGATATCTATCTAGGGGACAAATACAAAACAGCCGGTAACGATCCGTATAAGATTGCTTCTCGTATTGCTGTCTTGAGCTTTCTTATGGGGGGTGGTACGACGTTCAATTGCAAGAGCGGTAAAGATCGTACAGGGCAGTTAGATACGGAGGCAAAAAATCTAGCTATTCAAATTGCCACGACGGGCAAGGTCCCCGATCCGGAAGTAGAGAAGACCGAGATAGAAAAGGCTCAATTAGCCACCTTGACCTTCCATGATTTATCGCGCACCAAAATACAGCAATACAGCACGGGCTATATGGGATCCAAACTTGATGGCGTGCCTGTAGTATTTCGTAACCTAGTGAATCAATCGAATGGTCAAGTGGATTTAGCTGCGCCTATCGAAGACGCTAAACGTGAATTTATCGGCAATGCGGCCTACACAGGCTCTATGTAGACACGACTCCACGTTGGACAATCACCATTTATAAATGGTCATAGTCTAGTTCGCTGTCAATTTGGCATCATCGTATTTGTTTTATGTGTAGCCCAGTGTTCTTGATATGCGAATCACTAATAATTAATTTCTTAAAACCCCGAGCTGAATTTGGTGCATTATGTGTGTATCTAGTCTCAATGCTTCTGGTGAATGTTTCCAGAACTTTGAAGGAGCGACTAGTTAGTTTTGGTTGTTATATCAAATACACTCGCTCGGATCCTGTCGATGAGTACTCACAACGAAACACGGCGCCTGATGGAACAAGCTTTTGTTCCTGTGGATACGGGCTTGGCGAATTCGTCAAAATTTCGTGAGCGAATTTCTACACTCGAAGAAAAAATCTGGCGAGTCAATGAAGAGAATAAGTCGTTAAAAGACGAAGTAGAGCAGCGGCGGCTGGCAGAAAAATTGGCGCGCGATCAGTCGGCGCTGCTGATTCAATCGATGGACTTTTTGGCTAGTGAAGCCAATCTAGACACGTATCTCGGTCACGTACTCAAAACCACCGTCGATCAGCTCCAAGCAGTGGGTGGCACCTTGTGGTTCCCTGATTATGCCACTGGCACCGCACGATTACATCTTGAATATCTGGATGGAGAGGTGATTCCTGCACCCGAGTCGCATCATCCGGCCGTCCTACGTCCGCCACCGATTGGTGGATTACCCCTCTCGACATTTCCAGCGCAAGGGGCCGAAACGTATCAACTTTGTTATGAAGTCTCTGGTATGCCCGAACAAAATCGCGCATACATCATGTCCTTGGGTGTAAAGACGCTACTAACTGTGCCTATGATTTTAGGAACAGAGCAAGTGGGTTGGATTTGCATACGAAGTAATCGTATCGATACCGCCAAAATGACACATCAAATTCGAGTAGCTGAAGTACTGGCGGGGCAAGCGGCATTAGCTATACAAATGGCACGTTTATCTGAAAAAGCGCGACAAGGTGCAGTTCTTGAAGAACGTAATCGCATCGCACGTGAAATTCACGACACGCTGGCTCAAGGATTTACGGGCGTTGTGGTCAATCTCGAAGCTTCAAGTCGAGCATTAAAAAAAGAAGATGTGCAGTTAGCATCGGTACATATTGATCATGCGCGCGAATTAGCCAAAGAGGGTTTGGAAGAAGCGCGTAACTCTGTACGCTCACTCAGACCCACCGTATCAGGTCCCACATGCTTAGCAACACAAATGGAATATCTGGTGCGTATGGCACGTGAAACGGGCGCAGTTGAGCCCCATTTTTCGCTCGTAGGTGAAAAGCGTCTCGTGCCCGATGCTCAGCGTGTAGAAATTATTCGCATAGCTCAAGAGTCGATGACGAATATTCTTAAACATTCCAAGGCGAAGGCCGTGTTAATCGAATTAGTCTTTGCAGAAAATACCATTGTGCTTAGCATTGCGGACGATGGCGATGGGTTTCTCTCGAGTGAAAAACACGAAGGATTTGGTTTGTTGGGTATGCACGAACGCGCCGAACGAATTGACGCCAAGCTAACTATTAATAGCAATCCTGGCAAAGGCACTCGTATTGTTTTATCAGTACCGTGTGAACATCATGTTTGAGGCTTATAAAGAGCGGCTTCATGATCTGCCTACCCATTCAGAGGCAATTCGTGTTTTGATCGCTGATGATCAATCGCTTATACGCAGAGGCTTGATTGCCATTCTTAATATGGAAGACGGCATCGAAGTGGTCGGTGAGGCTTGCAATGGTAAAGAAGCGGTCGAATTGTGGCGGGAATTGCGTCCAGATGTAGTACTGATGGATTTGCGTATGCCCGAACATGGAGGCTTGGAAGCGATACGCAAATTACATTTGGAAGATCCCAAAGCCGCCGTGATTGTATTGACCACATTTGACCATGATGAAGATGTGTATGCCTGTCTTCGAGCAGGTGCAAAATCGTATTTGCTAAAAGATGTGCAGCCCGAAGAGCTTTTTCATTGCATACGAGCGATACATGCAGGGAAGGGTTACTTACAAGCGAAGATTGCAGCGAAACTAGTGCAGCGTGTGGGCGATGAAATGCCCACCGATAGAGAAGTTCAGATTTTGCAATTACTCGCACAAGGCAAAAGCAATAAAGCCATAGGTCAGGAGCTCCACATTAGTGAGAGCACCGTTAAAAGTCATCTCAAAAGTTTATTCTCAAAGCTCGACGTCACCAGTCGGGCGGAAGCTATCGCTCTGGCCGCTAAGCGTGGTTTTGTGCATTTCTGACAGCATAAGCAGTTCGTTGCCAAAGCAGCATTCATACTTTTGAGGGAGGCCAGGCTAGTCCTCCTGCGCTACCCATCTTTACTCCTTGGATGGTTGTCCACCATCCTCCCACTTCACATACTGTGTTCATGTGTGGCGCATCACATCAGATGCGGTTACACGCCCGATGTTGAGTACATGGTTTCGATAGTTAACTTCTAAGGGGAGTCTCATGCCGCAGTTGAAAATCAATGGTCAAAGTTATTTTTCCGATGCTCCTCCAGATACACCCTTGTTGTGGGTGATTCGTGAAGATTTACGCCTGACAGGTACGCGTTACGGTTGCGGCACAGGTTTGTGCGGTGCCTGCACAGTGCACATCAATGGCAAGGCCGTTCGCTCGTGCCAGGTGCAGTTTAAAGATGTCGATGAAAACACATTGATTACGACCATTGAAGGATTGGATCCGGCACATGCCCATCCCGTTCAGCAGGCATGGATAGAACATCAGGTACCGCAGTGTGGCTATTGCCAGTCGGGTCAGTTGATGCAAGCCGCTGCAATTTTGGCAGATCACCCCAATCCTACAGAGAAGCAAATCGTTGATGGCATGAACGGCAACCTGTGCCGTTGTGCTACTTACTCACGCATCGTGGGCGCGGTTATGCGCGCAGTTGAAATTTCCCGTAAAGGAGCGAAGCATGTCTAAGCTAACTGAATTAGGCCTGTCGCGCCGTGAGTTTTTAGTTCGTTCTGCTACCGCAGGTGCAGGTGCCTACATGAGTATCGGCATGGGGGCTATGTTGGCTAATGGTAAAGCCGAGGCTGCGGCACCGGCCAATGGATACACACCATCGATCTGGTTCACCATTACTCCGGATAACAAAGTCACGATGCATATCGTGAAAGCGGAAATGGGTCAGCACATTGGTACAGGTTTGGCGCAGGTGATTGCCGAAGAACTGGAAGTGCGTTGGGAAGATGTGCGCCTTGATACACCGATGGAGAGCGTAGAAAATTTTGCGATCTATGGTTTAGCTTACACCGTGAACAGCGGCAGTATGACTACCGAATTTGATCGTATCGCACGTGCTGGTGCAGCAGGCCGAATTGCACTGGTTGAAGCGGGCGCCAAAGTGTTCGGCACAACAGCGGATAAATGTTTTGCGAAAGCCGGTCGTGTTTACGCTAAAGCTTCAGGTAAATCACTGTCCTACGGTGAGATTCTGCAAAAAACGCAATTAGACAGAAAATTTGCGTATCCCGATGATTTGGTTTCTATCAAATTGAAATCGCCTTCGGCTTACAAGATCATTGGTAAATCGCTGAATGCACTGGATATCCCATCCAAGACCAATGGCTCTGCAAAATACGGTATGGATGTATTTTTGCCGAATATGGTTTATGCCTCACTCGTTATTCCGCGCACTCGTTATGCCTCTAAAGTAACTAGTGTTGATGATACTGAAGCACGCAAAATTCCCGGCTTTATAAAAGCCATCATCATTGATGATTCGTTCGGTAAATGTACGGGCTGGGTAGTTGCGATTGCAGATCGTTTCCCCACAGCGATGAAAGCAGCGAAAGCTTTGAAGGTCGAGTGGGATGCAGGTCCTTACGGCAATTTAGATTCTGCAACACTGGCTAAAGAATATAAACAACTCGCAACCGATACAGAAGCCGGTGCCAACTGGGTGTTGGAAGGCGATGTAGAAAAAGCACTGGCTGGAGCGGAAAAAATTATTGATGTCGAATACACGACAGAGATGGTTTGTCACGCCACCATGGAGCCTTTGAATGCAACGGCTCAATTCGTTAAAGATGAATGTCACATTTATGTTGGTACTCAGAGTCAGTCATTTGCGCGCATGACCTTGAGTGGATTCTTGGCGAAAGTATTTAACCAAAAGCCAGAAGAAGTTAAAGTGTATCTGCATGAGTATCTGGTCGGCGGTGGATTCGGCGGCAAACAAGACTTTGATGAAATTCTAGCTGCAGCTTACTGCGCGAAAGTATTAGGAATGCCAGTCAAGTTGATTCAGAGTCG
Source organism: Oxalobacteraceae bacterium (assembly GCA_947454305.1). Classification (GTDB taxonomy): domain Bacteria; phylum Pseudomonadota; class Gammaproteobacteria; order Burkholderiales; family Burkholderiaceae_D; genus Pernthalerella. The sequence continues at coordinate 5,468 of CANGJE010000025.1, read as the reverse complement.
TGAGTCGAATTTTGCAACCAGCTTCCCACGTACACCAACCTATCACCGCGTTAAAGCCGGTGTGAAAGATGGCAAGCTCGTCGGTATGAACCACGATATTGTGTGCGGATTTATGGGCCCACGTTTTTCAGTGGGTAAAAAATACGGTTCCGATTGGCTGCAGCAAGATTCATGGGATGAGAAAAAGCAGGATATCGATCAATGGTCTATTGGCGGTAGTGATCACTGGTACGACATGCCGAATCATCGTGTGCGCGCATGGAATCACGACACCACCACCTGGGCAGTACAGGCGAGTGCGTTGCGTACGGTTTCAAACTCGTACAACATCTTCGTCGTTGAATCGATGATGGATGAGATTGCACATGCAGCAGGTGTTGATCCGCTGTTGTTCCGTTTATCTAAATTGAACGGCAAAGGTGGTAATCGCGGTATACCGAACTCCGGCTATACCAAAGGCACGCCTTCGGATTACTACATGGATCGCTTGTGGATTTCCATCCCTTGGGCAAAAGAAGGTGCCTGGGTTCCTTATGAATCAGCAACGGTAGGTGGTGCGCATCGTTTAGCTAAATGCTTGCAAGTGGCGGCAGCTAAATCGGGTTACGGTAGAAAAAAATTACCACCGAATACCGCGATGGGTATTGCAGTGACTGCGGCAGAAGAGCGCCAGAGTCCGACCTGGGTCGCGTCGGTTGCTGAAGTAACGGTTGATCCTAAGACCGGTGAATTTCAAATCAAGAAAATCACCATCGCTATGGATTGCGGCATCGTAGTTAATCCTAAAAACGTGGATGCACAAATTCGTGCTTCTGCTCTTTGGGGTGCAAGCCAGATCGCTGCAGAACGGATGACCTTGAAAGAAGGTGGATTTGAACAATCCAACTTCCATCAGTACACGCCAATACGTTTGGCGCAAGTGCCAGAGATAGAAGTTCATTTGGTACCTTCTGAGCATCACCCTTCAGGTGTGGGTGAGCCAGCGTCGACAACGGTAGGACCTGCGGTTGCTAACGCAATTTTCAAAGCAACCGGTGTACGAGTACGTACGATGCCGATTTCTCCTCAAGCGATTTTAGAGGGATTGAGTCAGAAAAAAGCATAAGCAGAAAGTGAATGCGTTTGATGGCCTAGAATGAGTTCGACTACTTCCGCTTGATTCGTCAGGTTGGAAGTAGTCGATCTTCAATTCTTTGTTCCATAGCGAGAAAATAATCTCGCTATGGGTGTGTTCGTTTACTGTTTATTCTTATACTCGCCATGGTGCCTGAAGATATTCTCAGCCTTTCCGCTACGCGTCTTTTGGCTTTATATAAAAGTAAAGCCATATCGCCCGTTGAAGTTACGCGCACCGTTCTCGCTCAGATTGCCAAGTTAAATCCGTCGATCAACGCGTTTTGTGTCGTTGATCCAGAGCGTGCCATGCAACTCGCTCACGAATCTGAGCAGCGCTGGCACAGCGGCTCACCGGTCGGAGCGCTGGATGGTATTCCCACCAGTGTTAAAGATTTAGTGTTAGCTAAAGGTTGGCCAACTCGTCGTGGCTCGCTCACGATAGATCCGGATCAGGCGTGGGAAGATGATGGTCCCCCCGTTGCGCGCATGCGCGAGCAGGGCGCGATCATTATGGGCAAAACAACCACGCCGGAATTTGGCTGGAAAGGTGTTACCGATAGTGCATTGACCGGTATTACGCGTAATCCGTGGAACCACGCGATGACTCCCGGTGGTAGTAGTGGCGGCGCTGCGGCAGCTGCAGCTTTAGGGATGGGGCCTTTGCACCTTGCTACTGATGGTGGTGGTTCGATACGAATTCCAGCAGCGTTTTGCGGAGTTTTTGGTTTCAAGTCGAGTTGGGGCTTAGTGCCTGTGCATCCGCATTCACCCGCACTCACTTTGTGGCATCAGGGACCGATTACACGAACCGTTGAGGATGCAGCTTTGTTACAAAGCGTGATTGCTCGTCCGGATGCGCGCGATTGGTATCAGCTTCCTGAGAACTCTATCGATTACGTCAGCCAATTAAATCAAGGCGTTAAAGGATGGCGTATCGCGTACAGCCCAGATTTAGGTTATGCGGATGTCGATCCTAGAATCGCAACAGCAATTGAAAAACAGCTGCAAGTATTTCGCGATCTGGGTGCGCAGGTTGAAATCATTGATCTCAAACTAGATGATCCCATTTCAATTATGCGGCCGCTATGGGCCGTTGCACTTGCCTTAGCTATTGAGCCTATGTCAGCTGAAAAGCGCGCACTGGTTGAACCTGCCATGTTGGAATTAGCTCAGCCGGGATTTGAACTCAGTGCCCTAGATTATCGAAAATTAGAAAAAGAACGTGAAGCACTCGGTCGTCGATTAAATAATCTGACCGAAACCTATGATTTACTCATCACACCGCAAATGCCTATTACTGCATTTGAAGCGGGGTACGAAGTGCCTCCAGGTGGATCGCGCAAACGCTGGTGGGAATGGTCTCCGTTCACGTACCCGTTTAATCTGAGCCAACAACCAACTGCTACGGTGCCCTGTGGCTTTATCAATGGTTTGCCGATTGCGATGCAGCTAGTGGGCTCAAAATTTTCTGATGCCAAGGTATTGCAAGCGGCGCGTGCCTATGAGGCTGTTCATCCCTTTGTAATGCCTGCATCTCATTCTATTTAATTTTTTAATTACTTCCGCAGTCCAACTGGAGAACGTATGTCGCAAGCAGAGCAAGCCAATGAGTCGGATGCGGCAAGTGCACTACCTAACCGATGGGTGCAGTTAGCCGTTGGTGTTTTGTGCATGATCTCGATTGCGAGTCCTCAGTATGTATGGGCCTTACTCACCAAGCCCTTTATGCAAAAGCTTGATGCTAGTCTGGCAGAGGTGCAGGTGGTGTTTTCTATCGTTGTTGGTTTGCAGTGTTTTTTATCTCCGCTGGGGGGATATTTAGTTGATCGATTTGGTATACGTAAGCTACTCACACTGGGAGCGATATTAGTTGGCTCAAGCTGGGTCGTAGGATCGCAGTCGAATTCCTTGTTGTCGCTGTATCTGACTTATGGATTGTTTGCAGGCGTGGGCACGGGGATTGTGTATATCGGTGTGGTCGGTCTGATGGTGAAATGGTTTCCCGATCGTCGTGGTTTAGCAGCGGGTATTGCCGCCTCGGGTTATGGGATGGGCGCATCTTTAACCACATTTCCGGTTTCGAATAGTCTGGCCTCCGCTGGCCTTGAATCGACATTGATGACCTTCGGTGTCACCTTTGGTTTAGTGTGTCTGGTGTGTGCGTGGATATTAAAAACTCCTCCAGAAAATTATCAAGCTTTGGTGCATGCTGATTTGCCAGTCTCGCACGTTCCCGATGTAGGTCCGAAGCAGTTACTGCGTCAGCCCATTTTTTGGGTGATGTTTTTAATGATGACACTGATGGCGACCTCAGGTTTGATGGTCGTCTCGCAAATGGGAGCCTTTGCTAAAGATTTTGGCATTGTTGACGCTACGGTATTTGGTATGGCGGCGTTACCGTTAGCCATGACCATCGACCGATTAATGAATGGCTTAACGCGTCCATTTTTCGGTTGGGTCTCAGACAAAATTGGTCGTGAAAATACTATGCTGATTGCTTTTTCTGTCGAAGGCATCGCAATGACCGTTTGGTTTCTGACCCGCGACAATGTGCTGCTTTTTGTCTTGTTGTCAGGCGTCGTATTTTTTGGTTGGGGTGAGATATTTTCTCTATTCCCATCGACGCTGACAGATACCTTTGGACCAAAATTTGCATCAACCAATTATGGATTTTTATATGCCGGAGCAGGAGTGGGAGCAATCCTGGGCGGCCCAATTGCGGCTTTAATGTTTCAGACAGGTGGAAGTTGGACGCCCGTCTTTGTGACCGCCATTGCAGCAAATTTTCTAACGGCGATTCTTGCCATCGCTGTGCTCAAGCCTATGCGACATGCTTACCTTACTCAGCAAGCCGTGTAATCATTTAATCATAGATTGCTAAGTTGAATAAAAATGTAGGTTTGTTATTAGTGGTAATCAGCTAATGTATTTATTCACTAGCTGATCAGCTTGCCGTCCACCACTTGAATAATTTTATCGCAGCGCTCAGCCAGCGCTGCGTTATGAGTAACGAATAAAATTGCGGTGCCTTGTTCGCGATTGACTTTGCGGAAAAGTGAAAAAACAGCTTCTGCCGATTGGCTATCCAGATTGCCTGTAGGTTCATCAGCGAGAACTAAAGGTGGATTCATAGCGAGAGCTCGTGCTACCGCTACCCGTTGCTGTTGGCCGCCACTTAAGTGATTTACCAAACTATCGCACCAAGGTTTAAGCCCAACTTCATCGAGCAACTCCTTAGCTCGCCCGACCATAGGCGCATTAGCAAACTCAGCATTGCCGACCATGGGCATCATCACATTTTCTAGTGCAGTGAAAGCGGGTATCAAGTAATGAGATTGAAAAACAAATCCAATGCTGTGGCCACGTAAGCGAGTTAATTCGTGATCATTCATAGCGGTGGTTTCTTCATTGCAGATACTTAATGAACCACTACTAGGCCTATCAAGTAACCCGATAATATTTAGTAAGGTGCTTTTTCCTGAGCCAGAAGGGCCCATAACAGCACAAAATTCCGAAGTCTTTAGTTGTAGGTCAACTCCATGCAGCACTTCAATCTCAATAGGTAATCCTTGATGGAATATCTTGTGAACTGCTCGCATCTCAACAACAAACTCAGCCACGGATAGCAACGACAGGATCTAAGCGTGCAGCGCGTAACGCAGGAGCCACCGCCGCGATTAAGCCACTCAACGTGGCTAGTAATAGCGCCACTACAAACAAACTAGGCTCTATAATTAAAGGAAAAATCGCCGTCCCATCCGGATTGCGTAGCATGCGCTGCCAAATCACCAGCGCTCCTAAGCCAGCCACCGACCCTCCCACTGCTCCGGATAACGCTAACAAACCCCCTTGTAAAAGAAAAACACGCAAGATCTGACCACGTGAAATACCCATAGCACGCAAGATGCCTATCTCGCGAGATTTCTGCATCACTGAGACGACTAATACGCTGGCCATTCCAAAGACCACTGATAGTCCAACGAAAAGACGTATCACGGTGTTCGATGTTTTTTGAGCTTGGACAGCGGTGAAAAATTGAGAGTTCGTCGAAATCCAGCTATCCGCTTTAATGCCAGTGAGTTCGGTGACGCGCTGAGCAATCAGTTCAGCGTCATACACCTCTCTGACAGTCACATCAATGCTAGAGACACCACCCGATAAACCTAAAAGACTTTGTGCTGTGTGCAAAGCAGAAAAGGTCGTACTGAGCTTGCCCCTGAATCACGAATCCCTTAACGGATACGATTAAGCAGAACGTCTTTCTTGTTCTGCCAGCCAGTTTTTCTCAAATTGCATCGGACTCACATACCCCAGCGTTGAATGCAATCGCTTAGCATTGTAAAACGCTAACC
>CANGJE010000024.1 GCA_947454305.1 Oxalobacteraceae bacterium | reverse complement strand
CTGAAGTCAGAGAAGCTAGAACAAGTCAACGCCGAACTAGAAGACCCTACCGTCTGGGACGATCCCAAGCGGGCTCAAGATCTCGGCAAAGAAAAAAAATCCCTGGAAGCGATTGTCGAGTCATTAACATCGATAAGCAGTGGCCTGCGCGATGCCAGCGATTTACTCGAGATGGCACGCGAAGAAGGCGATGACGATACGCTAATTGCCGTGGAATCCGACGCGCACGAATTACAAAAGCAGGTTGAAGGCATGGAATTTCGCCGCATGTTCTCCAATCCGCTCGATAAAAATAGCTGCTTCATTGATATCCAAGCCGGTGCCGGTGGCACTGAAGCGCAAGACTGGGCCTCGATGCTGCTGCGCCAGTATCTGCGGTACTGCGAACGGAAAGGCTTCAAGACGGAAATTTTGGAACAATCCGATGGTGATGTGGCAGGTATTAAGACTGCCACTATCAAAGTTGATGGCGATCATGCGTATGGTTTTTTACGCACTGAAACTGGTGTGCACCGACTGGTGCGCAAATCGCCTTTCGATTCCGCGAATGGTCGCCATACTTCATTCTCTAGCTTGTTTGTGTATCCCGAAGTTGATGATTCGGTCGAAATCGATGTGAACCCAGCGGACGTACGCGTTGACACCTATCGCGCCTCTGGTGCGGGTGGTCAGCACATTAACAAAACTGACTCGGCGGTTCGTCTGACTCACACTCCCTCGGGCATTGTCGTGCAATGCCAGAATGACCGCAGTCAGCACCGCAACCGAGCAGAAGCCTGGGCGATGTTGAAATCACGTCTGTACGAATTAGAAATGCGCAAGCGTATGAGTGAGCAGCAAAAACTCGAAGACTCGAAAACCGATATCGGTTGGGGACATCAAATTCGATCGTATGTGCTGGATCAATCGCGCATTAAAGATTTGCGTACTAATTTTGAAACAGGTAACACCAAAGCGGTACTCGATGGCGATCTGGATGAATTCATCGCTGCCTCACTCAAGCAAGGCGTTTAAGGAAGCACTGATTAAATAAAATCAGATATTTCGCGAGTTACGGACTAAAGCTGAGCTCTTGATTTGCTTAGCCCCGCGTCGCACAGCTGCGCTGGCTCGCCATAATATACGCAATAAATCAGCTTCACCCTAACATTAATAATGCATCCTAATCAGCGACCATGAACGATAAAATCCAAGCCGCACCAGAAGAAAAAGATGAAAACACCATCATCGCCGAGCGCCGTGCAAAGTTAGCCGCCATTCGCGAAAAAGGTATCGCCTTTCCCAATGATTTTCGTCCACAACACAAAGCCTCTGATTTACACGAAAAATTTGGCGAAGCTGAACGTGAATCTTTAGAAAGCCAAAATGTTCATGTGGTCGTTGCAGGTCGCATGATGTTGAAGCGTGTAATGGGTAAAGCGTCATTCGCAACGATTCAAGATGCCTCGGGTCTACGTGCTGATGGTCGTATTCAGCTCTACATCACCAATGAATTAACCGGTGAAGCTGATCACGAGAGCTTCAAGCATTATGATTTAGGCGACATTTTGGGTGCCGAAGGTACGCTATTCAAAACTAAGACCGGTGAGCTTTCAATCAAGGTCAGCACGCTGCGCTTACTCACTAAATCCCTGCGCCCTCTGCCCGATAAATTTCATGGGCTGTCAGATCAAGAAACGAAATACCGTCAACGCTATGTTGATCTGATCACTAGCGAAGAAACTCGTCGCACTTTTAAAGCACGAACCGCTGCGGTGGCTTCAATTCGTCGTTTCATGGACAGCCATGAATTCATGGAAGTAGAAACACCGATGCTGCATGTGATTCCTGGTGGCGCAGCTGCCAAGCCCTTTATCACTCATCACAATGCGTTGGATATGGAAATGTATCTGCGTATTGCGCCTGAGTTGTACTTAAAACGTTTAGTCGTAGGTGGATTTGATCGCGTATTTGAAGTTAATCGTAATTTCCGTAACGAAGGTGTATCACCTCGTCACAATCCCGAATTTACGATGATGGAATTTTACGCCGCCTATGTCGATTACAAGTGGCTGATGGATTTTACCGAAGCGTTGATACGGCAAGCTGCGATTGATGCGCATGGAACGGCTGCCCTCACCTACCAAGGTCGTGAGTTAGATTTGACTAAGCCGTTTCACCGCATGACGATTGTGGAAGCGATCAATAAATTTGCTCCTAACTACACGCATGAACAATTAAATGATGCTGAGTTTCTTAAAAAAGAACTCAAGCAAAAATTTGACGTTAAGCCACATGTGATTTCTGGACTGGGTGCATTGCAGTTATCGCTGTTTGAAGAAACCGCCGAATCACATCTGTGGGAACCTACCTACATTATTGATTATCCAGTAGAGGTATCGCCACTGGCGCGCGCCTCGGATACGGTACCGGGAATCACCGAGCGTTTTGAGCTGTTTATTACTGGTCGCGAAATCGCAAATGGATTTTCTGAGCTTAACGATGCAGAAGATCAGGCTGCTCGCTTTCAAGCGCAAGTGGCTGCCAAAAAAGCAGGTGATGATGAAGCCATGTACTACGATGCTGACTATATTCGCGCTCTAGAATATGGCATGCCACCCACGGGGGGGTGCGGTATCGGTATCGATCGATTAATGATGCTCATTACTGATTCACCGAATATTCGCGACGTGATTCTGTTTCCTCATTTACGCCGAGAAGATTAATAAATCAATAGGCTCAGCCCGTAAAAAAGCCCCGTTAATAATACGGGGCTTTTTTTATATCAAAAACTCATAACACTGCGTTATGACCTTTTCATTACAAACCAATCAATAAATTTATAAAAGAAATTGGAATTATTTTGGTTTGGCGGTTACCCACCTCATTGAATTTTATAAATCAATAATCAGAGGAACCGCACCATGTGGAAACCGAGACAACGTACCTTAATTAACGATTTTTGCATCATTGCAGGCATACCCGATTCACTGGATCGTATTCTTGAAACTGGCACGCTCAGCTGCCAAGATATCCCCGTAACCATTCTTCCTGGCACCACCGACAACAGTCTGGCTATTTATGTACAGCTAGGCCAACCTGACCCGTCGCAAATCACAACTATTTATCGTCGCTTACTCGAACTTAATTTACTCATCACTCATAACCATGGCGAGCACCTCGCTATCGACCCGGAAAGTGGCGCGGCTGTTTATGGTTTTGAAATAGCTTTTTCCACTGCGGAACAATTGTGGATAAGTCTGCAGCGCGCTAGCACCCAAGCGATTGAATGGCGTTCGTCATTTTTCTTACTGGAAGAATTGAGCGAGTTGCCATCATGATTAACGACCTTGGACCCGATGCAATGGGCATGTATTACCCCAGCAATGAACTCGCTACTCAGCCCACCACAACCCCAGTAAAACCACCTACCCTCTCAATCAAAAAAACAATGCTGGCTCATTGCAGCCGTGATATTGCGGGTCAGATGTTTGGACGTACATTTGGACTTGTCTTGTTTAACGCTGCGGCCTACGTTGCCTCCGCCAGTGTTCCCTGCCAAATCGTTGCTGGCGGTCTGGGTGCTGTCTTTGGCGGATTGCAAGCCCAACGACTAGCTGCTGCACAAATTGGCAGCGACACCATGCTTCAATACTGTGGGGTCGCCGCTTGTACCTTGATGGGAGCTGCGGCTGGTGCCGCCATTGCTTCGTTCGGTACGTATCAACCCGTCGCTGCCTTAGCCGTCGGGTCTGCTTTAGCTATTAGCGTTTCACTTGCTAAGTTTTGCAGAAAACGACCTAGTGATGACATTGCCATCGATGCCACTAAGGCCACGATTTTTCTAGTCAGTACGGCAGCCTCGGTTTGTGCGATTACGTCGCTAGATACCTATATCAGCCCCTCAATCAATCTGGCACCCAAAAATTTAGGGGTCGTTTTAGAAGCGACGACCGTTGAATTATTCAAATCCTCACTCGAGCGCTGGGGACCATCGGTAGACCGACATGCTTTAAATTTTAATGGCAAAGTCTACGTATCACTGGCAGGTTTGTTACCTTATCTTGCTGCCACCGTTCTGCTGAATGGCTACGTCAGTGGAAAAATGCAGCTTGATCACGAAACCCATCAGTTTAAGGAATTGATATGGCCACTTCTTATTGGAGCTATCGCCAATGGTGTGCGTGGTGCATTCAATGCCGCTGCCGTATACGTATGTCATGAACGTGGCTGGGGTGTGGCCAAACCAGACGCCGCTATCATTAGACCTAGTATCGGACCCAAAAGACCAGAAGCAATACGCATGAGTAAAAAATTTGCAATCCGATTTTTTTTAAGCGCTTGTAGAAATGCTGTTCATGACAGACTGACTCATGCCGGTATGAACGTTGTGCAGGCCAGTATGCTATCGCAAGGCATTTATGGATTTTTTGCTCAAAATCGCGACTTAGTTTACGACTTGATGAAAGGTGAAGGTTGGAACATGCCAGTGGAAATACCAAGCACAACAACCGATACTAGCAGCATAAATAGCATTGCCATTGTTACTGATGCGAAATCATCGAATGTAGCCGACACATCGGTCGAAGTATCCTCAGCGAGTAAAACAGAAAATTCTGAAAAAAACTCAGTCGTCGATGCAACCGAAACCTCCATTATCGTTTCATCGCCACACTCATCTGATACGTCGAGCGAAGTTTCAACTGAGTAAGTCCGCTAGTCAGAAATTCAATAAAGCTTAGCGCTACATTTGATCTAGCTCATAAATAGGATTAGTTTCTCCATGATTAATCGCTAGTCTCTTGTATAAAACGAACAGTAAATCAATCAACGCTATTTTTAAAAAGCGTTGTTGATATTTTGCAGTTCTAATTTCGGGAGAGATCAATGAATTACGCGAAAGATGACGAGGATGATGTGCCATTGAACCATCAAATTGGCATCGCCGCACTAGCTGGCGCTGGAATCATTGGCTTGTCAGTACTGGTTGCTACGTGGATGTTTGGTAATCCATTAAAACCTATACCTGACTCTTCGCTTCAACATCAGGCAACGATGGGAATTAAGAGTCGATGAATAACGATACGGAATGGCTACTTGGCCTCGTCTATCCAGGCCATCTGTATCGCTTCTAAGATTTTTTCACCCGAGCGATCGGCAAGATCATCAAATCCGTCGAGTTCGGTAACCCAACGATGCAGATCCGTAAAGCGCACCGTTAGTGGATCAATCTCAGGAAATTTATCGTATAGCGCTTCGGCGATACGTAACGTGTCAGTCCACTTCATCAGTGATTTTCGCGAGCGTGATTAATAGTGTATTTGGGTATTTCAATAACTAAATCATCATTTCCAACCAAGGCTTGGCAAGATAAACGTGAGGTCGCTTCTAGACCCCAGGCCATGTCGAGCAAATCTTCCTCTTTTTCTTCCGCTTCATTGAGCGATCTAAATCCCTCGCGTATCACCACATGGCACGTCGTGCATGCACAGGATTTTTCACAAGCATGTTCAATCTCGATATCTTGCTCGAGCAAGGCATCGCACACAGAAGTCCCCGTTGGCACGTTAAAGACTGCGCCTTCTGGACATAAAATTTCATGAGGCAGTACGACAATTTGCGGCACGCTATTCCTTTATTATTGATGTCTCTGTTCAGGCGATTTCGTCTAGCTTTTTGCCTGTCAGCGCTACACGCACGCTACGATCCATACGACGAGCAGCAAAATCTTCAGTGGCATGGGCTAACGCATCAATCGCTGCTTTAATCGCGTGATGATCGTCGCCTTTCGCAGTGGAGCGTAATTGCTCAATCAAACGATCAATGTCTGATTGTTCAGCGGCTGACAGAAGCTCTGCATCGTGCTCAAGTGCCGCCATCGTGGCCAGAACAATACGCTCGGCTTCAACTTGCTCTTCACGCAAGGCACGCAATTGCATATCGCCTTCTGCTGACGCAAATGAGTCTTGCAACATACGTGAAATATCATCATCCGCTAAACCATAGGAAGGCTTCACGATAATCGAGGCTTCCACCCCTGAATGCGCTTCACGCGCTGACACCGATAGCAAACCATCAGCATCCACCTGATAGGTCACGCGTATACGCGCAGCGCCGGCCACCATAGGCGGAATTCCACGTAACTCAAAGCGTGCCAGTGAGCGGCAATCAGAAACTAATTCACGCTCGCCTTGAACTACATGTACCGCCAGTGCGGTTTGACCATCCTTAAACGTGGTGAATTCCTGCGCACGTGCACACGGTATCGTCGAGTTACGCGGAATGACTTTTTCAACCAAACCACCCATCGTCTCTATACCGAGCGACAAAGGAATCACATCTAGCAACAACCAGTCATCGCCAGATGCGCGATTACCTGCTAATAAGTTAGCTTGAATCGCCGCACCTAAGGCGACCACTTTGTCTGGATCGATATTTGCCAGTGGCATGGTCTTAAAGTAATCCGCCACAGCTTTACGCACATGCGGCATGCGGGTTGCGCCACCGACCAATACGACGCCATCAATATCATCAATAGTTAAATTCGCATCGCGTACCGCTTTGCGGCATGGCGTCACTGTTTTGTTAACCAAATGTTGAGTCAGTGCGGCGAATTCAGTATCAGTAATGGTGAGTCTGACTTCTTCGCCAGAATTTAAAACAGCATCAATATGCGTCTGTTCATGCGTAGAGAGAATTTCTTTGGCCTCGCGCGCCTTGACCATCAAGGTGCGGGTATCTTCATCTGACAAAGGCGCGAGATTGGCTTGTTCAATAATCCAGCAGAAAAGCCGGTGATCAAAGTCATCACCACCCAAGGCCGAATCACCGCCAGTGGATAAGACTTCAAACACGCCTTTAGATAATTTGAGTATCGAAATGTCGAAGGTGCCGCCACCCAAATCGTAGACAGCATAAATACCCTCGGAACCATGATCCAAGCCATAGGCAATGGCGGCGGCTGTCGGTTCATTTAATAAGCGCAAAACATTCAGACCTGCAAGTCGTGCAGCGTCTTTGGTCGCCTGCCGCTGCGCATCATCAAAATATGCTGGCACCGTAATCACCGCACCCACCAGCTCATCGCCCAGCGCATCTTCAGCGCGCTGACGTAACGTCGCTAAAATTTCTGCAGAAACTTCAACGGGACTCTTAATGCCAGCGACTGTTTTAAGTTGCAGCATACCGGGCGCATCAATAAAGTCATACGGAAGATTTTCTGCGTAGGCGATGTCTTTCAAGCCACGACCCATGAATCGCTTTACCGAAACAATCGTATTTTTGGGATCGGTTGTCTGCGCTGCCTTGGCTTTGTAGCCTATCGTGGCGTAACCATTTTTCAAGTAATGAACGATGGATGGCATTAATGCATGCCCTTCTTCATCATTCAAAACTTCAGGTATACCGTGGCGCACGGTGGCCACCAGAGAGTTAGTCGTGCCCAGATCAATACCCACAGCCAGCCTATGCTGGTGCGGTGCAGTCGACATGCCGGGTTCGGCGATTTGCAGCAGAGCCATGATGTAATTTTTATAGTGTCTGGTTACGTGGTCAGTCGCGGACTAGGTTCAAGCTTCGAGTAGTTCAAATACGCGACCGACTTCGTCACCGAATTTTTCTACGAACATCAGCTGACGAACTTGTTCACCCGCGTCATTGTACTGAGCTGCATTGAGATGATGAGTCACTAAAGAAAGCAAATTGCCACGCTTTTGAATCAACTCATTTTCTAATTGCTCAAGTGCTGACTGATTTTTGGTATCGCGTGCCTCGTCAAGGGCTTCGCGCCACTCGATTTGCTGCAGTAAAAAAGCTGTCGGCATGTTGGTGTTCGATTCAGTCGCCAGATCAACGCCATTCAACTCGCACAAATAGATTGCGCGCTTTAAAGGATTTTTAAGTGTCTGATACGCCTCATTGGCGCGCGTTGCCCACTGCATAGCAACTCGCTTTTCAGCATCGGTCGCTGTAACAAATTTATCCGGATGCACTCTGCCCTGCACTTCACGATAGGCAGCGTCAAGCTGTTGAGCATCAATCTCAAACATCACAGGCATCTGAAACAGCTCGAAATGGTTTTTCATGGTGATCCAAAAACAAAAGCCTGTCGTTGCAAACAGGCTTCAAGATAAACCGAGCCGGGCGAGTTAAATTCTAAAGCTCTCACCGCAGCCGCATTCATCTTTCACATTCGGGTTATGGAATTTAAATCCTTCGTTCAAACCCTCACGCGCAAAATCTAACTCCGTGCCATCAATGTACGGCAGACTTTTAGGATCAACAAAGACCTTGATGCCGTATGACTCAAAGACCTGATCTTCATCAGCGCTTTCATCTACGTATTCAAGCTTGTACGCCAAACCCGAGCAACCGGTCGTGCGCACGCCAAAGCGTAAACCTATGCCTTTGCCGCGCTTATCGATAAAGCGCGAGACATGTTTAGCGGCTTTTTCGGTCAAGGTAATCGCCATAATCGTTCTCTCTCGTAGTGCTTACGCGGCCTTGGTCTCTTCACCGTGACGTGCTTTGTAATCAGCCACAGCTGCTTTGATGGCATCTTCAGCCAAAATCGAGCAGTGAATTTTTACCGGTGGTAGCGCAAGCTCTTCAGCAATCTGAGTATTTTTGATCGATAGTGCTTGATCAAGCGTTTTACCTTTAACCCATTCCGTTACCAGCGATGAGGAAGCAATCGCAGAACCGCAACCATAGGTCTTGAATTTTGCATCTTCGATTAAGCCATCAGCGCCGACTTTGATTTGCAGCTTCATTACATCGCCGCATGCGGGAGCGCCCACCATGCCAGTTCCAACGGTGTCATCACTTTTTTCGAATGCACCAACGTTGCGTGGATTCTCGTAGTGATCAAGTACTTTGTCTGAATAAGCCATTGTGTTACTCCTAAATCCTAGTGAGCTGCCCATTGAATGGAATTGATATCAATTCCATCTTTATACATATCCCAGAGTGGCGACAGATCGCGCAACTTCTGAACTTTTTTCTTGATGAGATCGATAGTGAAGTCGACATCCTCGTCGGTGGTAAAGCGACCAAAGGTAAAACGAATCGAGCTGTGCGCCAACTCATCGCTACGACCCAAAGCACGCAATACATACGATGGTTCAAGGCTGGCCGATGTACACGCCGAGCCCGATGACACCGCGATATCTTTGATCGCCATAATCAAGGACTCGCCTTCAACGTAATTGAAACTCACATTCAAGTTGTGCGGCACACGATGCTGCATATCGCCGTTCACATACACTTCTTCGATATCTTGTAGACCTTTAGCTAAACGATCACGCAAGGCTTGCATGCGCGGAATCTCGATAGCCATTTCTTCTTTGGCGATACGAAACGCTTCACCCATACCCACGATTTGATGCGTTGCCAGCGTGCCGGAACGAAGGCCACGCTCATGTCCACCACCGTGCATCTGCGCTTCAATACGTACGCGCGGCTTGCGTCGTACATACAATGCACCGACGCCTTTCGGGCCATAGGTTTTGTGTGCTGTGAACGTTACTAAATCCACTTTAGTTTTTTCGAGATCAATCGGTGTTTTACCGGTGGCCTGTGCAGCGTCCGAATGAAAAATGATGCCCTTGCTCCGGCACAGCTCACCAATTTCATCGATAGGCTGAATCACACCAATCTCATTATTCACCCACATCACCGAAACCAAAATCGTGTCAGGACGAATCGCTTCTTCCAATTGCTTAATAGTGATCAAGCCATTTTCACCAGGCTGCAAATAGGTAGCTTCAAAACCTTGGCGCTCTAATTCACGCACCGTATCGAGCACTGCCTTGTGCTCAGTTTTTACAGTGATGATGTGCTTACCTTTAGTTTTGTGGAAATGCGCCGCACCTTTAATAGCTAGGTTGTTACCCTCGGTCGCGCCTGAGGTCCAAATGATTTCACGCGAATCGGCATTCACCAAAGCAGCGACGTGCTCACGTGCCTGCTCAACTGCTTTTTCTGCTTCCCAGCCATACATATGGCTACGCGATGCAGGATTACCGAATTGCTCGCGCAAGTAAGGAATCATCTTGTCAGCTACGCGCGGGTCTATCGGCGTCGTCGCGGAATAATCAAGATAAATTGGGAAATGCGGCGCCCGAATGGTATCCATCAGGTTTTTTGCCAGCGGTGCGTTCATTTTTACGTACTCCGTTTTATTCAAATGCCAAATCAAGCGGCTTGGTGCGAGCGCTGCACCACTACCACCGGCTTGGTCTCTGCAGGTTTTTCTTTTTGCTGCTCGACTAAATCCTTGAGCGAAACTGAATCAAGGTAGTCCACCATTTTGGCGTTCAGCGTTGCCCACAAATCATGAGTCATGCAGCGCGTACCTTTAGCTTCACCATCCGCGTGGCAATTTTGTTTGCCGCCACATTGGGTGGCATCGATGGGCTCATCGACGGCAATGATGATGTCGGCAACAGTAATGTCTTCAGGACGACGAGCCAGGTTGTAACCACCGCCAGGGCCGCGCACCGATTCCACAATCTCATGGCGACGAAGTTTGCCAAACAGCTGCTCTAAGTAAGAGAGCGAAATCTCTTGGCGCTGACTGATACCGGCAAGCGTTACAGGTCCTTGATGTTGTCTCTGTGCGAGATCAATCATGGCGGTTACTGCAAAACGACCTTTGGTAGTAAGGCGCATGGTCTAACTCCAAAAAAACGCACTTCTAAGGGAGATCGGGCCGGCCTTGGAGAGCAATCCCGAACGATTTGGTCGAGTATACCAAAGTCGACAGGAATCGTCAGGTATTCGAGATTCGGGAAACTTTATCGTCGGAGATAACTCCCAAATAATTATCTCAAATGCAATAATTTCATCGGTCCAAACAAGCGCTGCATGCCTGAATGAGAAATGAATGAGAGGTTATACGGATGCTCCGCCACTGCTTTAGGAAATCCGGCTACTGGTTCTAGTTCTTCTAGCCATTGAGCGATTTTCCCCCAAAGGACCAGCGTGGGAGGTGCTTGCTCGGCTCGCTCGAGTAAGGATTCAAGCACCGTATTAATTAGTGGACGCCATGCTTTGGCATCTTTGGCCGGCGCCACTTCAGGTCGAAACACGAGCGCTGCGTTCAATAACAAAAAACCTTCATCCATCAAATTGTTTTGAAGATCAGGCAACGTTTGTATAAAGCCCGAACCATTCGCTCTGGCTGTTGCCGACACACCGGCAATCATTTCGCCCTTGGTAGCATCGACAGGCAACAAACCTTCAGCCACCATCAGCATCTTCATAAAGTTACGCAGCGAAGTCGCGCGATTCACTCGCTTAGATAAACCTTGCTCTGACCATAGCTCATCAACCGCGCCATCCATGAAGCAAACACCGGTTGCACTATCTTCACGTGGATAAGGGCCTTCCCCGACCAACACATAGCGAACTGATTCCAGCGGTTGAGCAAAAGCTGCAAACAAACGACCTTGCGTCGGCAAAAATGAGCCATCGACTAATGACGGCAGATACTCAGGGTCTGATGTAACAACGGCCTGCAAACCATGCAGCAAAATCGGACGCCAACTTGGCGCAGCCAGTGAAACGGCATCCGTTACAAAAGTAGGAATCATTGATGAATCATTAGCAGACATATCAATGCGTTACAGCCCTGATAGTGAGCTGATGTTATCCGAACCTGGCGCACCAAATAACTGCTCTTTTAAGATATGAAGCTGATCGCGTACTTGCGCTGCTTTTTCAAACTCGAGATTTTTAGCGTGATCGAGCATGAGCTTTTCAAGTCGTTTGATTTCTTTACTAACCTGCTTCTCGCTCATGGACTCGTACTTGGCCTGCTCTTGAGCCGCCATTAACTCTTGGCGAGCATCGTCACTCTTATACACACCATCAATTAAGTCGCGAACCTGCTTTTGTATTCCGACAGGCGTGATGCCATGTTCTGTATTAAATGCAATTTGCTTGTTGCGACGGCGCTCAGTCTCACCCATAGCGCGCTGCATGGAATCGGTAATTTTGTCAGCATACAAAATCGCCGTACCATTAATATTCCGAGCAGCGCGGCCTATGGTCTGAATCAAGCTACGCTCAGAGCGTAAAAATCCTTCTTTGTCTGCATCTAAAATCGCCACCAAGGATACTTCTGGAATATCCAAACCCTCGCGCAAAAGATTAATCCCCACCAGTACATCAAACGTACCCAAGCGCAAATCGCGAATAATCTCTGCTCGTTCTACCGTATCAATGTCACTGTGAAGATAACGCACCTTGACACCGTTATCACTCAAAAATTCAGTTAACTGCTCAGACATGCGTTTAGTCAGCGTCGTAACTAACACGCGCTCATGCTTTGCAACGCGGTAGGATATTTCCTGCATCAAATCGTCCACCTGCGTCACCGCAGGGCGCACCGTGATTATCGGATCCACCAAACCCGTAGGACGTACTACCTGCTCAACCACCTGCCCTGCATGATTTTTTTCATAATCAGCTGGCGTAGCAGAAACAAATACCGTCTGACGCATTTTTGATTCAAATTCATCAAACCGCAGCGGCCGATTATCCAGCGCTGAAGGCAGACGAAAACCGTAATCCACTAAGTTTGTCTTACGCGCGCGGTCGCCGTTATACATGCCATTTAACTGCCCCATCAGTACATGCGACTCATCTAAAAACATCAACGCATCTTGAGGCAAATAATCTACTAAAGTCGGCGGAGGCTCACCGGGCTTAGCACCTGATAGGTGTCGCGAGTAATTTTCAATACCTTTAGTAAAACCGATTTCCTGCATCATTTCTAAATCAAAGCGTGTACGTTGCTCTATACGCTGCTCTTCAATCAGTTTATTTTCTTTTCTAAAAAATTCTAGTCGCTCACGCAACTCAACCTTAATGCTTTCAATCGCACGCAAGACCGTTGAGCGTGGGGTGACATAGTGCGAGCCAGGGTAAACGGTAAAGCGGGGAATTTTTTGTCGCACACGACCCGTTAAGGGATCAAACAATTGAATACTGTCAATTTCATCGTCAAATAAATCAACACGCACAGCGAGTTCTGCGTGCTCAGCAGGGAAAATGTCGACCGTATCACCGCGCACTCGAAACGTACCGCGATCAAAATCAATGTCATTGCGTGAGTACTGCATCTGAATTAAACGCGCAATCATGTCGCGCTGCGATAACTTATCCTTAGCGCGCAGCGTCAATACCATTTGATGGTATTCATTTGGATTACCAATACCGTAAATCGCTGATACCGTAGCGACGATCACGACATCGCGTCTCTCCATCAGTGATTTGGTGCACGATAAGCGCATCTGCTCGATGTGCTCATTAATCGCTGAATCTTTTTCGATAAACAAATCACGCTGAGGCACATACGCCTCAGGCTGGTAGTAGTCGTAGTAGCTAACGAAATATTCCACCGCGTTTTGTGGAAAAAAATCACGAAACTCGCTGTAGAGCTGTGCCGCCAAGGTTTTATTTGGCGCAAATACGATCGCAGGCCGTCCCATACGCGCAATCACATTCGCCATAGTGAAGGTCTTGCCCGATCCGGTCACACCTAACAATGTTTGAAACGATAAGCCGTCGTCGATACCCTCAATCAGCTTTTGAATTGCCGCTGGTTGATCACCGGCCGGAAAGAACGGTTGATACAAACGAAAGGGAGAACCTTCAAAACTTACAAACTTCGACTCGTCGAGCGCACTGTCGACTTCAGATAACACAGCCATCGGAATTTGACCTTTGGTAAAATGCGGGGTTTCTTGAAATCTTTTGATTTTCGGACTTTTTGAGCGCTTTTCGCACCAAGGAAAGCTCCTTACTAACTTTTGATGTTAGCACGATGACCGCACCTCACTCCGCACCCCTATTCGCCGCCATTGAAATGGCGCCGCGTGATCCCATTCTCGGCATCACCGAAGCCTTTAACGCCGACCAGCATCCAGAAAAAACCAATCTGGGTGTGGGCGTTTATTACGATGACAACGGAAAAGTACCTCTGCTAGCTTGCGTTCAGAAAGCCGAAACCCTGCTGATGGAAAAATTAGCCCCTCGAACCTATTTGCCTATCGAAGGTCTGGCCGCTTACGACAAAGCCGTGCAAGAGTTGGTATTTGGCGCTAACAGCGAGGTTGTTACGTCTAAACGCGCTATTACTGCACAAGCGATTGGCGGCACCGGCGCATTAAAACTTGGCGCAGATTTTTTAAAACGCTTCTCGCCCAACGCACAGGTCTATATCAGCGACCCCAGCTGGGAGAATCACCGCGCACTGTTCGAATCCGCTGGTTTTGTCGTTAATAATTACCCTTACTACGACACTACAACTAAAGGCGTGAACTTTGATGGCATGTTGGCGTCGCTAAAGTCCATGCCCGCTGGCTCCATCGTTTTGCTGCACGCTTGCTGTCATAACCCCACTGGCGCTGATCTCACCGATCAACAGTGGGCGCAAGTTATTAACGTCGTCACAGAGCGTAGTCTCGTTCCTTTTCTCGATATGGCTTACCAAGGCTTTGGTGATGGCATTACCGAAGATGGCAAAGTAGTGGGAATGTTCGCAGCTGCGGGTGGCCCGCTGTTTGTATCTAATTCATTTTCGAAATCGTTTTCACTGTATGGCGAACGCGTAGGTGCGTTGTCCATCGTTGCAGCTAACGCAGAAGAAGCTGCACGTTTAATGTCGCAATTAAAGCGTGTGATCCGCACTAACTACTCCAACCCGCCTATGCACGGTGGCCAAGTCGTAGCGATGGCGCTTGCAACTCCAGAGTTGCGCAAACTTTGGGAAGAAGAACTCGCTGCCATGCGCGTTCGAATCAAAGCCATGCGCCAAGCACTTGTTGATAAGCTCAAAGCTAAAGCGCCTCAACATAATTTTGATTTCGTTATTCAACAGCGCGGCATGTTCTCGTATTCAGGCCTCACCAAGGCTCAAGTTGAACGCCTGAAAACAGAATTCTCTATCTACGCTGTCGATACGGGTCGTATCTGCGTTGCGGCTTTAAACTCGCGCAACATCGATCGCGTTGTGGACGCAATCGCCAAAGTACTTTGAGCTATAACTCACTGATAACTAGACAAATGTTGACTGTTTTGACAAAAAACGATGACTAAGGCATAATTTCGTCCCTATTCCCTGATAGCTCAGTTGGTAGAGCGACGGACTGTTAATCCGCAGGTCCCTGGTTCGAGTCCAGGTCGGGGAGCCAAAATACGAAAGCCCGCAAATGAATGTTTGCGGGCTTTTCCTTTTGCGTCACGCCACGCTCAAACAAGCCAGTTTTCCGCGAGTACGCCTGGGTATTTTTCGAAATCTTTCAGATTGTTGGTCACCACCGTCACTGACAACGCCTTCGCATGAGCCGCGATCAATTTATCAAGATGATCCTTCTTGCTCTCGCGTGTAGCCATTCGAATCGGACCGTATGCCGCACCCGCGACCTGATCGAATGGCATCACGGGAATATCTTCAATAAGCGATGAAAGATTTTTTACTTCACGTTTGGGATCTGACGAGACCGAGACACCATAGCTAAGCTCAGCGAAAGTTATTGCTGACATTACTACCTCGCCGACGTAGCACTGCGCGAATCGATTGGCAACCTGTGCGGGTTGATTTTTCATCAGATAGATGCACATGTTGGTATCGAGCATGTATTTGGGACTCACAGCGAATCTCGCTCCGCTTGCTCATGCTCGCCCCGACCTTCAGCAAAAAAATCAGGTGAGAACCGTGCAAATTTATTGAGTACTTTACCCAGCGTTCTTCTGGCTGGTCTGATCCGAATCTCCTCACCCTGACGCTCGATTTCCAGCTCAATATCCGTACGTTCATACGCCAGATCGGAAGGAATCCGAATAGCCTGCGAGTTGCCGTTTTTGAAAATTTTGGTAGTGTGCATGGTCGTACCCCAAGATCAGATCTCCTCGAAATATAGCGCACAACAGCCCGCAAGTAAACACATGGATGTACAATTCCTCTGTGAAACTCCTCGGCACTTGGCAGCTTGCACAGGTAATCGCACGTTTTATTTCTGGAACGACGACACTCCATGCCCTGCTCTAATCTCCGGGTTCGATCGCAATGGGATATTTCATAGCGTTTTCCTCATTTCAGTCCTGCCTACTTCAAGATCTTTTGAACAAGTCATTGCCAGTTACAGAGCCGCATAGGCTCGGGTTATGTGAAGCTGCTAGACGAACAGTTTGGCAATCTGCCCCATAGGAAGGAACAGGCGCAGAGGGGTTTGTTGGAACGACTGAAAATCAAAATGCCGATAGAAGCTTTCGGCTCGCTCGTTCTTCGCATCCACAACCACTGCCATAGCTGCGATCTGCTGCGCCGCCTCCAAGCTACGACGCAGGGCATCCACGAGCAGAAATTCCCCAACACCTTGACCGCCGACCGAGCGATCTACTGCTAACCTGCCCAGCAAAGTGACCGGCAATTGACCATAGCGTGGCAGCCTCTTCATTAGGTCTGGCGGCAGTTCATCAACCGGGATGATGGAAGCTGAGAGAGTATAAAAGCCGAGCACGACAGAACTTTCCGGTTGTGTAAGCACGAAAGGTGCGGCGACGCGCTTTTCGGCATCTTGCCTTGCCTGTTCGCGAAGATAGCGATTTAGCTCTTCGTTACCGCAATCAAAAGATTTACGGTCATGTGCCTTTTCAAGGGGATAGACGTTTTCCGGAACGAGTGCAAGCGTCAATCACAGCCCCGCCTTCTGACGGTAGTTCTTCACCGCCTTCTTAATGCGTGCTCCCGGCTCGGAGGGTGCCAGCAAAGCATTGACAAAGGCGACCTGCTCCTCACGGGACAGGCGGATGACTTCGTGCTCTTGCACTATCTTTGCTGCCGCTTCCTGTGTGCTGTCGATGACGAGTTCGCTTAAGGTACGCCCCGTTAAGGTGGCGGCGCGCTGGAATAAATCCTTTTGGTCACTGGAGACGCGTGCCTCTAGGCGCGCATTGCGCGTTTTGTCTTGGATTTCAGGCTTGTTCAGCATGGGCAACCTCGCTGGGATAGGTTTAGGACTTAGAAAATTGTACGACATTTGTCCGTACAAATCGAGATAAACGTTCAAATCACCTGCTCGTCACAGAGATTCACGCTCAGCTTGAAGTGCCCTCCACGAAACAACGTCAACTCCAAAATTGTGTGTAAGTCGCTCGAGCTGGATCAAATTCAAATAAAACTAAGCCAAACGTAATGTGCCAAGCGAATCGAACCAAGCTTGTTGAAATCGCAAGAAAAATTTAAAATTTGGCAACATGAAACCTTCAATCGCCCTAAACTCCCATCGCGCCGAAATACGCGAGATTGTCTTATTAGACAGAGCGACTAATGCGCGCGTGTTTGGCTCCGTCCTTCACGGCACTGATACGGATAAGAGTGATCTCGACATCCTCATCGATCCAACAGCTGAAACTACTCTATTTGATATAGGTGCTATTCGCCGCAAACTACGCAACTTACTTGGAGTGCCGGTTGACATTCTTACTCCAAATTCTTTGCCTGACAGTTTTAGAGATAGCGTTATTAAATAAGCGCAGCCGATATGAGCCGTAATACTTTTTAATCTGCAGGCCCCTGGTTCGACTCAAGGTCGGGGAGCAAGAATTCAAAAGCCCGCAAACTTTCGTCTGCGGGCTTTTTCGCTTTTACTACTTACTTAATCTTCGACAACAAGTTCACATCAGTGACCAGATTTCTCACACCATGAGCGTGGTCTTCTTTGAACACGTTGCCATTGCACCATTTACCTACGCTTTGAGCGCTGACCTTGATGGCTTTGGGGCGCACGCTCCAAGACACTTGTAATGGAGAGCCTTTTTCATTGTAAGAGGGACCGGTGGTAGATCCGGCATATTGAACTGGTGTACCTGTATTGGCCGGAATATTCAGCGCTTGTTGGTAGCCATTAAGCTGACCAACTTCCATAAACTTGTTGAAGTCTGCGCCTTTAGCGTTATTGACGAGCACAAAAACTTGGGCTTCTACACGCAGTTGGGGATTGGAGAGATTTTCGTTAAGGCAGGATCCCAAGGTTGGTCCAGGGGTTACCTGAGCCGTGGAATGTACAAAGTGCACCTCAACCGTATCTCCTGCGTTCAATCCGCCATGATCGCTGGTGCAAACATCAGCTTCTAACTTGGCTTTTTCGGACGCCGATAATTTACCGCTATAGACAAACCCCGTTCCGTGGCCATTACCATCACCATTGCCAGCGAACTTAGTAAAGTCACCGCCTTTATGCTCTGCATTGGTGTGAAAGTGGATGTTGCACAAATTCATGGCCTTATAGCTAGGTGCCGTTGCGAATGATCGGCTATTTTTGCCAGCTTTTGCTGAAATATCGCGTGGAGATTGAGGACCAAAACCCTTACCCTCGGTGGCGTTAACCAATGCTGCGTTTTGTGCCTTGATGACATCGTCAGTTACTGCGCCAGTTTCATGCTCATTAGCAAATGCTGCAACAGCCATGCTAATGGCTGTTAACGTAAACAATAATTTTAAAGATTTCATTAAATAAGTCCTTTTAAATGAGTTTGCAGAAGTAAAAAAACGATAAAGTCTTATTAAAATTTAGCAAAACTTTGAATGAATGGATGAGCTTTGCTCACCCCAAAAAATTTATTAAATCAAAAAATGAAAGATTAAAAATTTTCATAAAAAAAGGGTTTATGACCTTTGTCAAAAACCCTTTTTAATACCCCGTTGATTATTAGGAATAATAAACCGTGTCACATTTTATCTTAATTTTTCTTGATTTCATTATTAGGTGTGTGGTTCCAGTATCAGTCGGGAAGCCAAACAGTTAACCTGTTTCAGGCTATCCTTACGAGATGACTGATAAAACTCTTAAATCGCTTTCCGAAGCTGATACCTCTCGATTAATTGAAATGGCGTGGGAGGATCGCACTCCATTTAATGCTATTGAGCGAAGCTTTGGCTTATCTGAATCGCAAGTGATTACCATCATGCGCACAGAACTTAAACGATCCTCGTTTAACCTATGGCGCAAAAGAGTCACGGGTAGATCCACAAAACATGCTGCGCTCAGAGATAAGTCAGTAATACGAGCTTACTGCTCTACGCAATATAAACATAAGTAATGATGATAAAAAAGCTGACTATGTATTACGACGGTCTGTGCCCGTTATGCCAGGCCGAGATTCTATTTTTATCGCGGCGCAATGAAGCTGGTTTATTACGGTTTGTGGATGTCAACTCGTCTCAGTATTCTGCTGATGCCGTTGGGGTGTCTTGTCAGCAAGCACTCGATTCTATGTATGCGCAATATGATGATGGCGAGTTAATTAACGGTGTCGATGTTTTCTGTGCAGCCTATGAACGGGCAAACCTGCCCACTTTAGCGTGGCTGTTCTCACGACCACGCTTGCGACCGATGCTGAGTTGGGGTTATCGGTTTTTTGCTAAAAATCGCCATCTCATTTCACGTATTTTTGGCCCAGTGGCATTACGTTTGGTAAAAGCGACATCTAAGCAGAGGGTATAAATTAGTACGCGCTTGTATTCGGAAAACTCATTTGGCATTGATCCATGCGTGCACAGCAATTTCAGTCTTTGAAAGGACGAGGCGATGTAAACCGGATTTGGAAAAGGGGCGTCATAACTGCCAGGAGTGGCGGGCTTGAATCCTTCGCAAAGGTGCTACATACTCGCGCCATATACCCTTTCTATCCGGAGCTTAAGATGACCATTTACAGCGTCTTCATAAACAATCGCATACAAGCTGTTCGTCTGCCCTCCGAACTGCGCCTGCCGGAGAGTGTCAAGCGTGTACAAGTGCGCGCCTTCGGCAACGAGCGCATCATCTCTCCGTTGGACAGCACATGGGACAGCTTCTTTCTCAACGGCCCCCAAGCCAGCGAGGATTTTCTGCCGGAATTCGAGCGCGTACCCGCACTGCAGACAGAAAATTGGATCGAGCCACAGCGCTGAAATTGGCATTGCAGCGAGTCTAAGAATTCGGCGTAAACCGCCCGTGCGTGACCTTGAGCAAACCGCTAAGATTAATTCACCCTGCCACATAAAATTCATACCAATTAATTCTTCAATTTTGCAGGCACTCTTGTTGATAATGACTTTCACGATTAAGCGCAGCAGTTATCTTCTTTACATACTCGCCTTTCTTTCTGCCTTACTCGTTCATGGACTGTCCCTCGCCGCAGAGTTTCAGCTGCAGCGCTGGCCTTCGCAATTGCCTACGCCATCGCTGAAGCTTCGCGATCTGGATGGTCGCTTGTGGGATACCGCCGATTTGAAGGGCAAGGTCGTGGTTCTTAATTTCTGGGCAAGCTGGTGCGAGCCCTGCGTCAACGAAATGGCCATGTTGAATGCTCTGGCGAGCACGCAGACAGCAGGTGAAAGTCCGGTCGTTCTGGGCCTAAATTTCAAGGAATCATCGTTGACGATTCGAGAGTTTATGGTGCGCCATCCAATCTCTTATCCAATCGTGCTTGATAGCACCGGCGTACACATGAAGTCATGGACGAAAGGCGTACTTCCCACAACGATCCTGATTGGGCGAGATGGCCGTGCCCGTTGGCGAATCACCGGAGAAATCGATACCGCTGATCCCAGATTCATCAAGGCGCTTCAGCCACT
Source organism: Oxalobacteraceae bacterium (assembly GCA_947454305.1). Taxonomy (GTDB): domain Bacteria; phylum Pseudomonadota; class Gammaproteobacteria; order Burkholderiales; family Burkholderiaceae_D; genus Pernthalerella. Next base: position 12,719 of record CANGJE010000024.1, on the reverse strand, counting down.
GCTGCGTGAAGCACCTCCAAAGACACGCAGGCCTGATTTGTCGTAAAGTGTCGCCACCTGAATTAACGGACTTACCATGACAACAAAATCCTTCCCCAACTCGACACGACGTACGCTACTTAAATCGGTATCGGGTAGTTTGTTGTGCACTGTTTTTCCTGGCGCCGCATTTGCAGAGTCTTCAGAAGAGCGCACTTTCTCTCCTCATCCGGGGGAATGGCAGACCTTTGATGTCACCACGACGGTCAACTTGCAAAATGTCACTGGCCCCTCCAAGGTTTGGATTCCTTTGCCTTCAGTAGACTCCGACTGGCAGCGCTCGCTGCGTAGCGATTGGACCGGAAACCCGACCACCGTTCGTATCGACTCCGAAAAACAATACGGCGCGAAATACCTAATCGCAGAGTTCGACGGTTCAGTTCCGCCAGAACTGGAGCTCATCAGCCGCGTGCAAACGCGTGACCGTGCGATTGACTGGTCGCAGTCGCAGCCCCAGTCTGCCGCTGAGAGCGCGGGCAAACTGAAACAATGGACTCGCTCCACGTCACTGATTCCAACGGATGGCATTGTTCGCGTTACATCCAATCAGATCGTCGCCGGTGCGCGTAGCGATATTGAAAAGGCACAGCGTATCTTTGATTGGATCATCGTCTCGACGTATCGCGAGCCCAAGGTGCGGGGTTGCGGTACCGGCGACATCAAGGCCATGCTAGAGACCAAAAATTTTGGTGGTAAGTGCGGCGATATCAACGGATTGTTTGTGGGTCTGTGTCGTGCGGCTGGATTGCCGGCACGCGATGCGTATGGCCTGCGACTATCGCCCAGCGCATTTGGCTACAAAGAACTTAGCGGTAATTCTGCTTCATTAAAAGGTGCACAGCATTGTCGCGCTGAGGTCTATTTGCGTAAGTATGGATGGGTCGCGATGGATCCGGCTGACGTCGGTAAAGTGATGCGTCTTGAGACAGGTAACTGGATTAAAGATCCTGATCATCCGGTCGTTGCGCCAGTGCGCAAGGCGCTGTTTGGCGGATGGGAAGGCAACTGGATGGCCTATAACTTCGCCCACGATGTCAGCTTGCCCGGCTCATCCACCGGCAAGGTCGGCTTCTTCATGTATCCGCAAGCTGAGATCAACGGACAAGCGGTTGATCCTTTAGCGCCGGATGCGTTTCGATACACAATAAGTGCCAATCGAATTGTAGGCTGAGATAGTACGAATGATGCCGAGCACGTCCGGTCCAGTCGATACCACCGAGGAGCAGGCTCCGCGTAAGCTGAGCCTTGGCTTACTCATGCTCGCGGTAACCTCCTCACTGCTTGCTTCAACCTGCTGCTTGTTTCCACTAGTACTGGTCCTGCTGGGAATTACTGGCGCTTGGATGGTTCATCTAACCGTGCTGAAACCTTGGGTACCGTTGCTCACTCTGATCGCAGTCGTGGCTCTGCTCGGGTCGGGATACTTGCTGTTTCGTCCGCTGAAGAGTTGTAGTGTGGGCGATGATGCTTGCAGTGATTCTCGTCGAATTGCGCAACGAATTTATATTGTCGGCGGATTGTTCGTGAGCGGATTACTACTATTCCCTTTTGTTGCTCCGATTTTTTACTGATCGATCATGAAATTTCTTTCGCTACTAGCCATCCTACTCAGCGTACTCCTCTGTCCGCAACTCACGTGGGCGAAAGGTCAAACTGTCTCTCTGACCATACCGACGATGGATTGTGCTACCTGCCCGATCACAATCAAAGCAGCGTTGATGAGAGTGCCGGGCGTCTCCAGCGCGAAGGTCAGTTACGCGCGACGCGAGGCAGTGGTCGTCTTCGATAACGAAAAAGCGAGCCTTGATGAATTGAAAAAAGCGACCACGGACGCTGGCTATCCTTCGTTCGTGAAAATGAAGCTGGATTGAAACACCAAAGCTGAGCTGACCATGGAATACTAAGCTTTGACGCTAACAACGATTGTGTTGGTGTAACTAGTGTCAGACTATCGATTTCTGTAAGCAGAAAAAATATCAATGCTTATTTTTTTGTGATCGGTGGCTTCCTAAAAAACACTACATCTTGCCAAGTTAAATCAGACACTACCTTCTCAAAAACTAAGCCAACATCGCCCGCTTCTTTTTTTATTTGAGCGACTGTCATTGTGTGCAAACGTTTGATAGGTACTTTGGGATCGCCCGCCCTGTACTCCACAAATACTATGGTTCCACCTGGCTTAATGGATAGCAGCAAAGCCTCGAGGAATTCACGCGGAAATTCAAGCTCGTGATACACATCGACCATGATGGCCATGTCCACAATGGCGCTTGGCAGATTAGGTGTTAATGCTGTGGCCTGTTTGACTTCAAATTGATTTTTTGGGTATTTAACAGCGATCTCTTTGAGTCGACCAACCATCTCCGCTTGAACATCTACGGCCCACATCTGTCCATGTGGCTTAATACGATCAAGCATCAACATACTCAGGCGGCCAGTACCCGCGCCGATATCACCCACAATCATTCCAGGCTTTAAGTTGAGTATATCGATCAGTTGATCAGTTCTCTCTTCCGACTCGCGCTCTACTCTATCCAACCATGAAGCACCTTGCCATCCCATGATTTTGGCGATTTGTCGACTACAGTATTGCTTCAAAATTCCGTCGGGATGACCTGTTTTTAAAGCGACATACTCACACTGTGTGTTTGTCGAAGCGGCTGACTCGGAATGAGCTTCGCAAGGAGTGATCGTAGCAACAATAGTCGCTAGCAGTAGTAACGACCACTGCATAGTTTTAACTACCTGAGAAACCTGCACCTTCATTACGAAGTGTAAAAGCCTACCAAGCTCGCCATGCACGCGATGCTAGCAACAAGAGTGAGACGAAATCGCATTGGCAACCACGACTGTAGTTGATAGTACGGATAACGCTTTTGGTCGACTCGGTAACAAAGCCAAAGCAGTACAGCCATGCCAAGTAAATTGAAAGGCAGCGCAAGAAGTGTGGCTATCCAAGCGAGTAAACTCGGTGTGACGCCCCAAATCCATGCTGTAGGATTGGCCGTCGGAGACTGCGTATCACGCATCTCAAGACCCCAATGTATCGCCCCCAAAAAACTAATGATAGCGACTGCATACGAACTTAAAGCCTGACCGATGAATTCATGCGATACACGCTCAGGCCAAAAAAATGCAGCCGACAAAACAACAAACGGAATCAAGCCCGCATATCCCAATAAATTAGCCCATGCAGGTGGGCTGCTTGTATTTGATTCGTTCTGGTTCATGGTTATTGAGATGGTTTATCGAGTATACCGGTCGATACGACGTGCGTTTCTGCTAGTGTATCCGGCTCGCACTGTTTATCACCGACCCACTTTTGCCCGCACCAACAGTATCCATCAGAGTTGATGAGGCATTTATCACTTCCGCAGCAACGCTGGTCTTCTTGCATGGTGAATCTTCTCCTGTTAGTCAAACTATTTTTTTATTTGCAATTATTTGGTTGCCCACGTCTACTAAACATGTATTCACTGCACAATTCATTGTAGGGCCAAACATAGACTTTTTTTTTAATGTAAAAAAATTTATTATTCGTTACAAAGCTCGAATTCACCTAAGTGTATCCTGATACCATGTCTTACAAAAAAAGCTCCCGTCTCTTACTACTTAGCTTCGTAAATTTGCTACTTTTCACCACCATGACACACGCTCAGTTACTTGATTTTACAAATCCTCGTTCTGTTGATGAACTATGGATTGTCAATGATGGTGTTATGGGCGGAGTATCTCAGTCACGCGTAAGCTACGACTCCGAAGGTGTACTTTTCGAAGGCAGCGTTTCTCTAGAAAACGGCGGTGGCTTTGCATCGATGCGTAGCCCTATTCTCATTCCAGTGGGTACTCCTGCAATTAACCTCACCCTTAGGGGAGATGAAAAGCGTTACAAGCTAGTGTTACGCACTGATGCATCACCCAGAGCACCGTTATATCAAGCAGAATTTTTAGCTACACGCGAATGGAAAACCCACCGATTCGTAACCGGCGATTTTAAAGCAAGCTTTCGGGGGCGGCCTGTTGATGCACCCGTACTTGTTTTTTCTGCCACTAAAGAGATCGGGGTTCTGATTGCTAACCAACAGTCAGGTACATTTCGATTACAACTAAAAAATGTACAGTCTGCTGGTGATATGCCACGTTGAACAAACTTTGTTTTAGCGCGCGCTTTTTACCAAACCATCACACGACAAACAAAATTAGTTAAGTGCCCGTACTCGACATTCTGGTGGTTTTGAGTACCCCGTAGATCGAACGGTATCATCGGCTGCAAACTCAATTTGAAACCAAAAACAAAAGGGATTCACGTAACGGTAATTCCAAACATAGCCACGGCCGCGCGCTAAACCAAATCGATCTTTTGATTCTCCAATGGTTTCTATGACTTGGTCGCGTGTCATACCGGGGACGATGCTTTCAAAATTTTTCTCAGCAAGCACTTGAGTCCAACGCTGCATGACACCATCACGATTCAGATAAACAAAAAAAGTTTCTTTACCAAATGGACCTTTAGAATAAATCAGTAACTGCCCATCGGGCGTATGCAGCTCAGTTGATGGCTTGCCCAATACACTAACTATGTGATCCTTACTGCTCCCTATCATGCTGTTGGTGGGGCCGTAGCTTGCACAGCCAATGACCATGATAGCCAGGAGAATTTTGATCCCCAACATAATGCTATGCTTTATATAGTTCATAATCGTTAGATAGTCGGACTTGTACCCTACTCCTGTTTTAGATTCGAAAGGGTGACGTAATGTACTCACGTCGAATACCTGCGTTTTGGTCATTCCAAATTGTAATTTACCTAATTTTTTTTCTCACTGAGGCTGCCATGGCTGTAGAAGAAGCACCTTACAGCGTTTTAGTTTCCGAGCCACCGTTTGAGCAACGACATTACCCAAGTTTTGTTGTCGCCGAAACCGAGCTGCCTGGCGATTTTGATGCAGCCAGTCGAACAGGATTTAGGCGCGTTGCTGCCTATATTTTTGGAGAGAATACTAGCGAAACAGGGAGCAGTCGAAAAATTGCCATGACGGCTCCGGTGACCGTTACTCCTATTCCAACCGGCTGGCGGCTGCATTTTGTGATGCCCAACCAAGAAAAATTAGACACGCTTCCCAAACCTGTTAATTCGCAAGTAGCTCTGCGTCGGGTAGACGACCACGAGATGGTATCCGTACGTTTTAGTGGATGGGCAACAGCGGCGGCCATTAAAGAAAATACACAACGACTTACCGAGTGGGCTCTAGCGCGAAAGTTAACTCTGGTTGGCACTCCTCAAGTCGCCCGCTACAACGATCCGTTTACATTGCCTTGGCGCAGGCGTAATGAAATATTAATTGAGGTTGCTAAATAAATTTACTAAACAAAAGCTGACCTAAATACTGCAGCGTTTCGTAATTACAGTAATAACGGAAGCGAAGCATTGCAATTACAAATTGCAGCTATTATTCAAGGTACATGCCTATTAATTTTTCCCGCATCTTAGGTTCCGAAGTTTTGGTGGATAACCATATCCCCATAAAAGCCTCTGATAAGGCGACATCTTTTATCGCGCCTAATTTTTTCGAGCCCAACCAAAATACTAAATCCCCAGAAGGCTGATAAACACCAGTTAACCTGTCGCCCGGATTTACCGAGGGTATCAAGGCGCTCAGCTGACTCGTCCATTGCTGCGCCATCTCGGTGCTAATTACTCTCTGTTTTTTGATCTCAGCAATTGAACGCTTAGCGATGTCTTCACCACTCAGATTACGTGCATACACAAGCGACAAAGCAAATGGATGTTGGTTCCATTTCTCTGGAATCCATTCAGGCGATGACCAAAGGCTTATGTGATAAATCTCTAGCCCAAAAAATTTAAACAGATGATGGCCAACAAAGCGAGGCATCGCTATCGCCTCCAGCCCTGCCGGTGGCTCAAATGATTTTTCTACTGTGCTATAGGCTGGCGTATGGATGACTAAGGACAAACCAATGAGCAGAAAAAGTACAGCCGTGTGTATCCATCTAAGGCGCCGGGCAGTAGTTTTTTGTTGCACAAGGTCAGAGAGTATTAATGTCTGACTAGCTTCAAGCATTGATTTCATTCCGGCCTATTCTTTCAGTCAGTTGCCGCAACACTCTAGGATTTTTGTAATAACTCTTCTGCTTGGGTAAAACCACGAGTGGTTTGTTTCCACCAGTGTGAAAAACTAGAACAACGACGGTCTACCGATGAGAATAACATCGGTGCAGGTACTAATTCTGCCAAATTTTTTACTAAATGGCGCACGTGAAGATCATCAACGCTACGCACACGAGTCGCTTTTTTTAATGCAACGCAAAGCTCACCAAAGCGTAGTAACCAGCGATGCGGAGTAACTTCTGACATTGCCGCATCGACCCAACGCCAACGGGTGTCCGACCACGGCCAAGTTTCGTGATATTCACGCAAATACAGCCCAATGACCACTGAATTATCTGTAAGACCTGATGGTGGCTGGCGAAGTGCCCAGGGATGAACTAACCAGACATCCCTACCCGCTATGAGTTCAAGATCGGCAGCGGTTGGCTCACACCATGAAAGATCGTTAGGCGGTGTTGTGGATACGACGGGTTCATGCCCAACCCGATCGTCATCGTGAATGATTTTTTTGGGCATGCCGTCATAGGACTTAGCAGATCGGGCAATGCTATCTAATTCGTCGTAGCTTCGATCAATGACTGAGTCAGGGCTGTGCCACTGCGCAGGCGCATAGCGTGCGACGTTTTCTGCATTAAACAAATAAGGTTTGTGGCTACCGGTGCCTGCAACCCATTGCCAACTCAAGTGATTACTTGCCAAATCTCCATCGAGTAGATACGCCACTAACCAGTCAGCTGCTACACGCCAGTGCACCTTGCGTATATGAACTACATAGCTCGCCAACCACATACGGGCATGATTATGAAGAGTACCTGTGTCATATAACGTTCGAACCGCTTCATCAATAACAGGTATCCCTGTCGTTGCATGGCGTATGTCATACGGTAGTTCGTTTTTGTAAGAGGACTCATTCAGAGGACCCGTATGCAAAGACTGAAAAATTTCATCTCCTGCATGCGACCAGACATGCCGATAAAACTCGCGCCATCCAAATTCATACACGAGCTTGTGATCAATGCCGAGTGACTCTTTATCTAGTAAAGCCCGAAGCACTTCGGGCAGTGTCACCACTCCATGTGTCAGGTAAGGAGATAAGCCAGTCACATCCCCATCAAGGAAGTTACGAGTCTTAGCATAGCGAATAGGATTAACTGCTTCAGCACGACGCATTGCCGCTTCGCGAGTGGGCGGTAAAAATTCAGCCCAGTAATGATTAGGATTTTTCACACTACAGTTTAGTCTTTCGCTATTCAAAGGTAGAAGCAACCAAATGAATCTTTTGTACGTATCAATTCTGCGATCTCATACACCATGCAATCTACACTCAGATGTCAAGTCCTTCTATTTCAATTAAGCGAGCCAGGCTTTTCTCTAAAATTCTGCGCGCCGCCCCTGCCGACTGATTCAGTTGCGTATGTAATTGTGCGTCTGCTTCGTTACGGTTTGCGCATTCGCTGCTGTATCGTTCAAAAGCATTCAGATTAATAATGAGTTCAGCCATGTGATTAGGGCACTCACAGGCAATCGTACTTCGTAGAGCTGAAATACGTGCGAGCCGTTCCTTATCGAAGAGTGGTGGCGCCACGCTAGAACCTGGTTGTTGGCTCATAGTCGGTGGCAATTTATGCAGAGAAGTACACGCACGGTAGATATCGGCTGCTGTTGCTGAGTTTTTGAGACAAACAACGCCAGCATATTCAAGCTCAACTATCGACTTTCTGTCGCCATAATTAAAAACTACCAGGGCGGTTGAACATCCAGTTTCTAATAAATCACGGCGAACCTGGGAAAGTGACTTTTCATTAATCGTTGCCAGCTCAATGATTAGAATATCAGCACGCGCTTCGTTACCAGCGGATGTGTGTTTTTTCGGGAAATCAACGATAACGATATCGTCATACATTAATAAATCACGGCTCAGACGCTGCCGTAATGATTCATCCATAAAAATGATATGTCGTTTAGCCTGGCGACGCTTTTGTTCGTCGTAGGCATTACCAGACGAAGCACTAACAAGCCCTCTTAATCCATCAATCGTCAATTTTGCCAAACTACTTACTGAATGACCTAGTTCAGTTAACTGTTTAACTAACGATAATTTAGTGATGTCGTCTTCTGAGTAGAGCCGTCTTCCACTTTCGCTTCGACCGGGAACAATCAATTCATAACGTCTTTCCCAGACGCGGATTGTTTCGGGATGCGTTTGCGTGCGTCGCGCGACTACGCCTATAGCGTATTGGTGCTTATTTGCTGATTCCATTATTTTCCTGGCACCCAAAGAAATTGCTGAATTATTGCTAGGTTGATAGCTAGCCATCTCAAAGTCGCGAAGACTACATTTCGCAACACCCGCCTCTGTTTATGTTTTGTTTATATATTAAATCTAAATTTCAAGAAATAATAGCATCAGATAAAGAAAATATATCAAATATGATGACAAATTTAAAAGTAAATGCTGTGGAATACAGATAAATTAGTAATTTTGAACATTATATGACCAGATATTCACCCAATCAATATCGATAATTCACGATTATTTTATATTTTGTTTATATTTAACCTTGACAATATATGTTCATCAGGTAAACTCCTTAGTTAGATATTTAACTAATTAGTTTTAACTACTTACTGGAGCCCGCCATGTTGAACAAAATCGTTTTTGCAGTAGCACTCATTTCCAGCAGCACCGCCTTTGCTGCTTCATCCAACAACACCGTTGTGATTTCCGATAACGAGAACGTCACCATCGTTGCTGATGCAGGTAAAAACTGGGCCATCGCTGCTACTAGCCAAATAAACGGTTTGACCAAATTGCGTGAGTTCTACGATATGGGTGCATTAGGCGTGCAACAAATTGATTACGTTGTTAACTGCGCGGATCAAAAACTTTCGCTGGCCGGTTTCACAGTATTGCCAACCACGGTTGCGCAATCAGAAAAGTCGAATGATCGTACCCTAGCTGATCTGTCCTTTTACACACCGGTCATTCAGCACGACAAAAACATCCTGAACAATGTATGCGGTGATAACTTCGTTGTACGCAACGCTCGCGCTAGCAACTAAGATTTTTTGAGTGTTTCAGCTATTCGCAACTTTTACGCTGAAATAGTCGATTAAGGTATTAACAGTAGCTTTGAGCTAATTAGCTGATTTGATATGCCTTATTGCTCTGGTAAGTAGAAAATATCTTTTTCATTGACCCATCGCTATGGAGTCATGAAAGATAAAAGCCCGCAGACGAATGTTTGCGGGCTTTTGTTTTTGAAAAACGCTTTACTCAAACCAAGGCATTTTCTGCTTGCACATCAGAATACGTCTCGACATCCTTTAAGTTATTAGTAACCAATGTCATTGATAACGCTATTACATGGGCTGCAATCAACTTATAGAGATGATCTTTTTACCTCTTGTGCAGCATAATAAATTTGTGGGCAATGCAAGGATCGATGGAGTTAGTCCCCGCTCTGAGTCCATTTACTGGTTCGCATAAAAACCAAACCAATACTCCAAAAAAATCCGAGAGAAATAAATGCAAAAATTAAAGGTGTCAGGAACTTAGTCTCACCCCACTCATTGAGTATTTTTTCTCTGTCGCTTTGACAATGCACTTTAATCATTGACTCGTCTGGGTACAAAGCCTGCTGTTCCATACACTTTGAGTAAAGTGAATTCGCTATTTTTTTCGTATTATAAAAATCTACCGCGTAAAAAGATAAGAAAGCTAGCGCCAACCAAATTACTGACAACACAATAGGTAATCGGAATAAGGTTTTCATCCTAGCAGATAGCAAATAGTAAAATCATCAGATCCAGTCTAATAACTTTGAATCAGGCCACTTCCATTGGCTTAATGTTGGCGAGGACATCAGCCAACTCGTCTTTAGCGCGAGCCGCATCGTAATCTAACTGCAGCCCAGTCCAAAAACCATCATTGAGTCCAAAGTAACGCGACAAGCGCAAACCTGTATCTACGGTAATCGCGCGTTTGCCTGCAATGATTCCATTAACGCGCATCTGCGGCACACCAATCTCTTTGGCTAGTCGATACGCCGAAATACCAAGTGGCTGCAAAAATTCTTCGGAGAGAATATCACCGGGCTTAGGATAAGGAGTTTTACGCATGACTATAGTGTTCTAATGGTAGTCAACAATTTTAATCTTTACTGCCACTAGGCTCAAGCAATCGCCGCTGGAAGCTCTACCCAGCAGGTTGTATACGCCGGCGATTTGCGTTCTTGCCGCATACCCCATTCCTCTCCCGCATCTTGTGAAGAAATCCGAATGACGCCTCGACCAAATCGCTGATTCACTCTATCCAAAACAGCCATCAACTTTGGCTCTTCTGCCGGCTCAGCTTCAGCAAACAAATCATCCTGTCGTTGGGTGTTCGGTGTAATTTCACTCAGCATAACGCCTGCTTTTTTATAGGCATACTCGGGTCGCCATAGTTGATCAATCAATAGACTGGCCCAGCGATTCACAATAAGACTGTTATCCGTTGGCGTGACTAGTGGAACGGCCATCACAGGGTGATACTGAGGCAGTTCTGATCTGAATCGATTGGTATGCAAAAACACTTGCAACATCGCCGCGTGCGATTGCTGTGCTCTCAGTTTGGCGCAGGCGGTTTCTACGAACAAAGCGACGGCCGCTTTTAGTGACGCCACATCGTGCACAGGATTACCAAAGCTACGGCTGGCGATGATTTGTTTTCTTGGTGGTGTAACTTCTTCCATCGCTACGCAAGCCACTTCGTTTAGTTCACGCTGAATCTTCTCAACCACTACACCAAACTCCGCTCGTAATGTCGGTGTATGTGCTTCTCTCAACTCGTGCACATTCTGTACGCCGTATTCAGCCAGTCGTGGTGCAAGTTTGCGCCCCACTCCCCAGACTTCATCAACGGGGATTCGCGACAACAGCTTGGCCTTCTGTGCTTCAGTTAATGCGTTGTAGTTGAAAACACCTTTCGAGCGCGGATGCTTCTTAGCGATAAAATTTGCCAACTTCGCTAATGTCTTAGTCGGTCCTATACCAACACACACAGGAATGCCTGTCCAACGCATGATCTTCTCGCGCATAGCATAGCTGATAGACCTAAGCTCAGCCATACCTGTGAGATCAACAAAGCATTCATCAATGGAGTACACCTCATGTCGCGGTGAAAATTCAGCCAACAAATTCATGACTCGATTCGATAAATCAGCATACAAGGCATAGTTAGAACTCAACGCGAGTATGTTGTGTTCTTCTGCGAGTGCTTTCGCTTGAAACCACGGCTGCCCCATCTTCACGCCGATATCTTTGGCTTCATTGGATCGCGACACAACACAACCATCATTATTCGACAGCACGACCACTGGCTTGCCTGCCAAGTCGGGACGAAACAATCGCTCGCAGCTGACATAAAAATTATTGCAGTCGATCAGTGCTAACTGCTGTACGGGTTTTGATTTCATACTCAAGCTAGTACAGCTTGTGCAGGTTGAAGGTAACGACACCCCAGATCGATAGCTCTTCTCCTTGCTTGATCTGTATCGGTGGATAGATAGGATTTTCAGCGATGAGCTTAACTACACCACCGCGCCGATACAGTCGTTTGATAGCGAACTCGTTGTTCAGCACCGCTAACACGATGGCGTTATGACGTGGATCGATGGACCGATCAACCAGCAAGGTATCGCCCTCGTAGATACCGATGCCGGTCATCGAGTCACCTCGAACGCGAAACAAAAAGGTTGCCTCTTTATTACGGATTAGGTGCTCGTTAAGGTCGATACGTTTTTGGCTGTGGTCAGCCGCAGGCGACGGAAAACCCGCATGAACACTGGCGACGAAGCTCGATAAGAGCACGGGAACGGCTTGAATAGGGATGGGTTGCATGTCTCGGTTGATACTGTATTTTTATACAGTATCGCACAAGGTCTTGCCCAACCACAATCTAGGCAACTAGAGCGCTAAATTACACCCATAACGGGCACCGTCGCGTGACTTGCTCCACCGTGCCGCTGACTGCAAATTCTTATTCGAGCTTTTGGGGTAACTCAGAAAGTGGTTCCACATCGATCGCTTTAGATTGATTTCGTTTGAATACGATCGCGGTCAACAATGGGGTTAGTAATGCCGTGATGATGACTGAAGCAGCCACCTGGATAGTCGCGACAGGCGCAATCAATGCGTAGCTAGGATCGGCGATAGCAACAGCTTGGGGGGTGCCTGCAGCATTACCTGCTGTACTTGATGCGGCTGCGCCAGCAACACCAGAACCGCCTAATAATCTGTCAATCACTATGCAGGCAGTACCCGTAGCAACGAGTACAGTTAGACCCAGTAAAACACCTTGCAAACCTGCTTTAAGTACCGCGTTTAAATTAATCGTTTGCCCTAATGCAAACGCCATAAAAGGCACAATAATCGCTTCGCGCGAACCAAAAAATTCTCTCAACTCTTCATCGAGATTAGCGAGAATCGCACCCGCTGCAATAGGAGCAATGACGGAAACCATCGTCAACCAAGGTATATTCGCCAGACCTGCACCCACCAGAATTAG